>JANTGR010000213.1 GCA_024762875.1 Sulfurospirillum sp. | reverse complement strand
AGTATTTATGTGACAGAGAAAATCAGTGAAGCTTTTGCGAAATATGGGCTGGGTCTTACCAATGTACTTATTGAAAATATTTCAGTACCGCCTACGGTAGAAGAGGCTCTGGATAAACGAAGCTCTATGGGTATTATCAAAGATTTAAGCGAATATCTAACATTTCAAACTGCTGAGTCTATGACCAAAGAGGGCGGCAGCACGACAGGAGATATGGCAGCTATGGGTGTTGGGTTTGCAATGGCTGATAAATTGGCTAGAAACTATGATGATAAAAAGAACTATATACCTGAACCTTATGAAAAGATGTACTACTATGCCAAAGAGAAAGAGCCGACCGGCCCTTTTAATATTGATGAGATAGAAGATTTTGTGAGAGCAAAAAAGATTGATTCTTCTACACTCATGTGGTCAACGGGTATGGAAAGATGGGAAAAAGCAAAAGAGATTGAAGAGATAGAATCACTCTTTAATTACCTTACGCCCCCGCCGTTATCATAAAATGACGCAATATGTGCAAAGCCTTTTTACTGCGAATGCCAAGTGTGTACACCAAGCTAAAGCATACTAAAAAAAGTTTTTTATGAATCTCAAACAAGGCACGCACTTTACGCAAAAGAGTTTTCCTTGTACGCAGTGTGGTGCTTCTTTGGTATTTTGTGCCGATGAGGGGGCGCTTCGCTGTGAATACTGCGGAACCATCAACCGCGTCAACCCTCCAAAACTACCCCTTTATGAACATGATCTTGAAAATGCCCTGGCAAAGCTTGAACATACGCCCAAAGTAGACCTGCAGGCTGACCTTCATGCCAAATGTCCCTCATGCGGGGCTGACTTTCCTATGGATGCGCATATTCGCAGTACCAAATGCCCTTTTTGTGCTTCTCCTGTGGTTACCAATCTGGATATTTTTATGCCCCTCGCCCCTGAATCTCTGCTGCCGTTTAAGATCAACCAAAAAGAGGCAAAAACAATCTTTAAAAAATGGGTAGGCAATCTTTGGTTTGCACCCAGCAGCCTCAAAAAATTTACAGAAGCAGATTCAAGATTTTCAGGTATTTACCTGCCTTACTGGACCTATGACAGTCAAACTCATAGCAGGTTCAAAGGACTAAGAGGCGATACCTACTATGAGAGAGTGCGAAGACGGGTATATGTCAATGGTCGAGAAGAAATCATCGAAGATATGGTGCCGCGCGTCGAATGGACACCTGTAAGCGGTGTCATTGACAGGCACTTTGACGATGTATTGATCGGGGCGACAAAAACGATTCCGCGAAAACTCGCAGATGCATTAGCGCCTTGGGATCTTGAAAATTTGGAAAATTTTGATGAGCAATTTCTAAGCGGATTTGAGAGTGAAGTGTATCAAGTGGCACTCGATGACGGATTTCATTATGCCAAAGAGTATATGTCCTATGAGATACGTGAAGCGATAAGATATAAGATCGGCGGGGATAAGCAGCAAATTACTGATCTTAAGATCTATCATGCGCAGAGTTCATTTAAATATATCCTGCTTCCTATCTGGACAGCACATTTTAAACATAAAAAAAATGACTATCGCTTTGCTATCAATGCTAGAAGCGGTACAATACGCGGAGAACGCCCCTACTCCAAAACAAAGATATTTTTAGCACTGCTTTTGGTAATGCTCATTCTTGGTACTTTTTTTCTTGCTGCAGAGATGGACAATGGTCATTTTTCTGAAAGATTGAACCACATGCAAATACGATTGGATCAATTTTAAGATGCAAAAGAACACAAAAAATTATTTTCTCTCACAACCCCATCAACCTTTCTTTGTCTTAGGTGTTGTCAGTGCCGTGCTCTTTATGCTGCTTTTTATGTTGAGCTATAAAGCAGTTTTTACATTGGTCATCTCTTCAAATATTTTTCATGCCTATTCGCTGATATTTCCCGTTTTTACATCTGTTTTTCTGGGCTTTTTGTTGACCACTTTTCCACGATTTAGCCAGACACCGGCACTTGAAAAAAGTATCTATTTGAGTACTTTTGTGCTTCTTGCCACTGGGGTAGTTTTCTTTTTAATAGGGAGTTTTAGCGCTGTTTCTCTACTTTTATTGGCAGCTTTATTGATTTTGGCAGCACAAAGTTATACACTCTATGTTTTTTATCTCATCTACAAAGGCTCTCCGCTTGCAGAACTTCATGATCAAAAATGGATCATGATAGGATTTGGTGCGGGGATAGTTTCAAACTTTCTTTTTATGCTTGGATTTATCACTGAAAATAGCGTAATCTTATCCCTTGCAAAGCTTATTGGGATCTACCTTTATCTCACTATCACAGCATTTTCCGTAGCACAACGCATGGTACCTTTTTTCTCGCATGTGATCATTGAGACAAATAAAAAACTTCTCCCCACACTATTTGCACTCTTTTCACTGATGATAGTTTTTGAGATCTTTGATATGAAAATTGGTTTTATATTTTTGATCATTGCCGGAATTATCACTTTCAAAGAGCTGCTTTCATGGAAACT
>JANTGR010000212.1 GCA_024762875.1 Sulfurospirillum sp. | reverse complement strand
TTTCACGGCTCTTACCAGGATATCATGGAAGCACTTGATGTCTCAAAACCAACGGTTGTCAATATGTTTAAACAACTCATCGGTGCAGGAATACTTGAAAAAATAAAAAACAAAGTCTATAAGTTCAAGCGAACAGACTTAATCGCGTAAGGGTTATCATGATAAAGATATTTATGTTGGGCTTGATATTGGTTGTGAGTACGGCCTGTTCTTCCGAAACCAAAGCACCGGCAACATCTCAAAAAGAGGTAAAAGCAGCAGATGTCATGGCTAGTGACAAGTCACACCCAGTAGTGGTACTTCAAACCAATCAAGGTGATATAGCACTTGAACTTTTTCCAAATATAGCCCCTAAGGCTGTGAAGAATTTTGTGGAGCTTGCAAAAAAAGGATATTATAACAACTTGATTTTTCATAGAGTCATCAAAGGCTTTATGATTCAAGGCGGGGATCCAACCGGAACGGGACGTGGTGGAGAGTCCATCTATGGCGGTGTATTTGAGAATGAATATGCGCCCAATGTGACATTTAGCAAGCCGGGTATCCTGGCGATGGCAAATGCCGGACCAAATACCAACGGTAGTCAGTTTTTTATCACAACAGCTGCTACACCTTGGCTCAATGGCGGTTATACGATATTTGGTAAAGTTATCAAGGGTTATGATGTTGTAAAAAAGATAGAAAATACTAAAACAGCACGTGGCGATAGACCCGTTCAAGAACAAAAAATTATCAAAGCAAAACTTCAATAAAGATTTAGGCAGTTATGCCTAAATTTTATACAACTTTTTAACAGATACCCTTAAAATTCTTTATTCCCTTTTTTTAGAGCTGCTCTTATGATTAAAATTGTATAATTTATCATCAAAAAAGGAGTAGAAGATGAAAAAAATAGAAGCTATTATCAAGCCATTTAAACTGGAAGATGTCAAAGATGCATTGATAGCAATCGATATTTCCGGTATGACGATAACAGAAGTGAGAGGATATGGACGTCAACAGGGGCATACTGAGTTGTACCGTGGGGCAGAATATGTCGTTGATTTTTTACCAAAGGTGAAACTCGAAATCATTGTCGGAGAAAGTCAATTGGATGATGCTATCGCAGCCATTACAGGTGCAGCCAAAACTGGCAAAATAGGTGATGGTAAGATATTTGTCTCTTCTGTTGAGAAAACCATTCGTATCCGTACCGGAGAAGAAGATGAAGATGCGGTATAGGGTATAGAGATGGAAAATAGTGCCTATATAATCGATACACTTTTTATGCTTTTTGCGATGACGCTTATCATTTTTATGGTACCTGGTTTTGCTATGTTGGAAGCAGGGCTGGTACGAACAAAAAATGTTTCTACAGTATTGATGACCAATACGATGATCTATGTAGTGGCTTCAATGGCATTTTTATTGGTAGGATATGACATTGCTTTTGGGACTTGGGAAAATGAATCGGTAAGCAAATGGGCTGTTTTTTTATTTCAGATGGCATTTGTCGGTAAAGCAATCAATATCATGAGTGGTGGTGTGAGTGAACGGGTGAGGATTGTGCCGCTTGCTATTTTTACGGTCATTATGGGTGGATTCATTTATCCGTTTATTGTGAATATCACCTGGGGAGCTGACTGGTTCAAGGATACTTTTTTAGACTTACACATGTATGACTTGGCGGGCTCGACAGTGATCCATTCTACTGGTGGCTGGGCACTTTTAGCAGCTATCATGATAATAGGTCCCAGATATAAAAGATATGTCAACGGTAAAATCCGTGTGATACCGGCATCCAATATACCGTTAGTTGTGCTGGGTGCAATGCTTCTTTGGATTGGGTGGTTTGGATTTAATGGTGGATCAGTTGGTGCTATCAGCAGCAAGGAAAATGCTGATGCCGTGGCACTGACAATCTTGAATACCAATACAGCAGGGCTTTCTGGAGCAATCATCACATCGCTATTGATGTTGATAAAGTATAAAAAGCTGGATATCACGATGATCTTAAATGGTGCACTCGGAGGCTTGGTCGCGATCACTGCAGGTGCCAATCTCTTTGATATCTATACCCCGATTTTGATCGGTGCTATTGGGGGGATTTTGGTAGTATTTGCTGTACCATTTTTTGATAAATTGCGTTTAGATGATCCTGTAGGGGCACTGTCTGTGCATCTGGTCAATGGTATCTGGGGCACACTCGCGGTAGGAATATTTGCAGCCGATGGTAAAGATATCACTTTTTTAGGACAGTTAAAGGGCGTATTGGTGGTTGCAGTGATTGTTTTTGTGCTCTCTTATGTGACGATTTTTATTATCAATAAATTCTTGATATTTCGTGCCAGTGACGATGATCAGCAAGAGGGGCTTGACTTTGAAGAGTGCGGGCTTGAAAGTTATCCTGAATTTGTAAGGGGTTGATAGGCAGAGGGGTGTGTGTCAGTGATCAATATGACCTGCCACCCAAAATTTGAGCCAAAACCAGAGTTAGACTATAATGTAATACTACTGGAGGAGAAGATGAAGAAACGATTCAGAGAAGAGCAGAT
>JANTGR010000211.1 GCA_024762875.1 Sulfurospirillum sp. | reverse complement strand
CTCTGTACACTTTTTTTAAACGCCCAAAACACGAATAAGTGGCATACATTTCATCAGGCGGTTTTTGAAAATAGTGTGGAAAAAGTAAAAATATGTATTGCACAAAAATATGATATCAATGTCAAAACTAAAGCAGGTATCACACCACTGCATATTGCTGTGAAAAATAGGAATATGCAACTGATCAAACTTCTTTTAGCAAACGGTGCTGATATTGATGCACAAGACAATAATGGATTGACACCGCTTCATTATGCAATTGGACAAAAGCGATTAAAAATTGTCAAATACCTCATTAAAAATGAGGCAGATATCGATCTTGCCAATGAGTTTGGTATCACACCGCTGCACCAAGCAGCCTTTAGCGGCCGTATAGAGACGGTTGAATTTTTGATGTTATCAGGTGCAGAGCCGCTTGTAAAAAATGAGAATGGTGCAACACCTTATGATTTGGCAGTGGCAAAAGGGCGGTTAGATGTTGCCTCATTTTTAGAAAGCTATAATCCAAAAAACTCAGAGGAGAAAGAAGATAAGTAAAATTTCTATACCTTATCACTGCTGGTTGATAAGCGGCCTTCAAATTTGAAGGATCGCTTAAACTTTTTCTATTCGGGTATCGGGTACGTCTGAGTGACAAAATCTATATCTTTATCTCCTCGACCACTGAGGTTTACTAAGATCATCTCTTTTGGGTTCTCTTTAGCGTGTTTCATGGCAAAGGCTATAGCGTGAGCAGATTCAAGCGCGGGGATGATACCTTCCAGCCTTGAGAACTTGTAAAATGCATCAATTGTTTGTGCATCATCTGCAGTCCCTACTATCGTTCTTCCTATCGTTTTCAAGTGTGCGTGTTCTGGTCCTACAGAAGGGTAGTCCAGTCCACTTGCAACACAATAGACAGATGCAGGTTCATCTTTGTCATTTTTTAACATAATAGAATTAAATCCATGCATAATCCCTTCACTGCCGTAAGTTAAAGATGCCGCGTGTTCACCAAGCTTTGTCCCTTTACCCATAGGTTCTACACCATAAAGTTTACATGGGTCATCGATAAAACCGCTGAAAAGTCCCATAGCGTTACTTCCTCCTCCGACACAGGCGACTACACTATCTGGAAGTTTGCCTGTCATCTCAAGGATCTGCTCTCGTGCTTCAATACCTACAACCCGTTGAAAATCACGCACCATTTTAGGATACGGGTGGGGACCCACCACTGAACCGATCGCAAAGAGTGAGTTTTTGGTGTCACTGAGATATGCACCAAAAGCTGAATCAACAGCCTCTTTGAGAGTTCTTTCACCAAAACTTACAGGTACTACTTTTGCCCCTAAGATCTTCATACGTACAACATTTGGATGCTCTTTTTTGATATCCACTTCACCCATATGGATTTCACACTCCAATCCAAAATAAGCAGCAGCCGTTGCTAAAGCCACACCATGCTGTCCGGCACCAGTTTCAGCTATCACTTTTTTCTTGCCCAAATGTTTTGCGAGAAGTGCTTCAGCCATGCAGTGGTTTAGTTTATGTGCTCCCGTGTGGTTTAAATCCTCACGTTTAAGATAGATCTGTCCACCGCCGCAAAATTCACTCAGATTTTTGGCATAAGATATGGGTGTGGGTCTGCCTTGATAATGTTTTCGAATCATTTTAAGTTCATGCAAAAATGTATGTGACTTTGAGAGTTTATCATAAGCTGCTTCTATCTCGGCAAAAGGCTCTACGAGTTCCGGCGGGATAAAGGCACCTCCATATTGTCCAAAAAAACCTTTTTCATCAGGGGTAGATTCAAGATATGTTTTTTCCATAGTTTCTCCTTTTATTTTCAAAATTATAACCAATTGTTCATAAGTGGAAATTTTTAGAGATTTTATGCAACACTTACAGTATGATAATGAGAGAAAAAAGAGTAGCAATTATTGGTGCCGGGGCATCTGGACTTGTAGCGGCAATTACAGCTGCCCAACGTGGATTAGAAGTTGAGCTTTTTGAAAAGAGCAGCAAAGCAGGTCGAAAGATACTTGCTACGGGCAATGGCCGTTGTAATATTACGAATGAAAATATTTCAGTTGAAAACTACCATGGCAGACAACCCTCCTTTGTGAAAGAAGCATTAAAGCGTTTTAGCAGTGCTGAAGTGCAAAAGTTTTTCAGTACACTTGGTCTTGAGATGACTCGTGGGGCTAAAGGAAGGCTCTATCCAATGTCATTGCAATCTTCTAGTGTTGTAGATTTTTTAAGTCATGAAGCCAAGCGATTGGGTGTGCGTTTTCATCTCTCATCTGAAGTACAGCATGTTGAAAAAAATGCAGCGCTGTTTCGTGTAATAGGGGAGGAGTTCAGCAGAGATTTTGATACTGTTTTGATCGCTTCCGGCTCCTTGGCGATGCCAGCGCTTGGAAGCAGTGAAAGCGGATATAGTTTTGCTAAGCAGTTTGGGCATACGATTGAAAACCCTTTTGCTTCATTGGTTCAGCTTATATCAGATGATCACTTTCTAACAGAAGCAAGCGGTGTGAAAATAGATGCTGATTTAGAAAT
>JANTGR010000210.1 GCA_024762875.1 Sulfurospirillum sp. | reverse complement strand
CGCTGACGCTATGTCCTCCTCGGCGGAGTGCCCACGCGCAGTGGCCGCGCTTATCTTCCTTTTCTCCCTGCCGCTTTTTTCTCACTTTGCATCAGCCATACAAATACTTCGGCTACGGCTTTGTAGAGGTTTGGGGGGATTTGTTCATCCAGATCCAGGTTGAGCAATGATGCTGCCAAAGCTTCATTTTTAAAGATCGGCACATCAAATTCTTTCGCTTTTTCTTTGATTTTTTCTGCGATAGCACCCTGCCCCTTGGCTACTACTTTTGGTGCATTTGATCCTGCGTCGTCATATTTTAGGGCAATGGCTTTCTCTTTTTTCATCGAAGCATGATAAAACCGGCAAATCTCCCGGTTACTCCTTCTCTACGATAAGAAAAATAGTTTTTATCACAAGCCGTACAGACAGAAGAAATCTCGATATTGTCTGCAGCTATACCACTCTCTTTCAATTGTGCCAGATTTAATGCCTGCAAATCCAGAAAATATTTATTTTCCTCTATCATGATAAAGCCTTTGCCAAAGTTCTTGGTACATATATCGGCCAAATCCTCCCCTACTTCATAACAGCAGCGCTGAATAGAAGGTCCCATACCTATCAATATATCCTGTATATCACAACCATACTGTGCCTGCATCTTGAATACTGTTTTGGGTGCTATACGCAAAAAAGTGCCATTTCGGCCAGCGTGTGCAACAGCAACAACTTTTTTAACAGGATCATAAAAAAGAATAGGAATACAATCTGCCACCATCACCATCAAAGGAATATTTCGTTCAGCAGTAATCATTGCATCGATACCAGCTTTTCGGTTTTCCATCGCATGTTCAATGACGGCTATTTCACTGCCGTGAACCTGATCCATAAAGATAAGATTTTTGATATCAAAATTATATTTTTCACTCGTACGGATACGGTTTTGTAAAACGTTTTTGAGATCATCACCAACGTGCAAGGCAAGATTGAGAGAATCGTAGGGAGTCTGACTTATACCACCAAAACGATCAGTAACAGTGTGAAAAAAAAGATCATCAAATTGGCGAAATAGCGCAAATTCCATCAATAGGCAGCCATGATTTTATCCACATCATCCCAGGAAAGATTTTTTTCTTTGTGAAACATATGATAAAGATAGCGCGCAAACATATCTGTTTCGATATTGACCCGTGTACCGATACGATAATCTTTGATCAAACTGTTTTGTAATGTATGCGGGATAATCGTCAGTCTGAAACTATCAGAAAAAACATCATTTACCGTCAGGCTGACACCATCGATCGTGATACTCCCTTTTGGTACAATATATTTGATAAATTGCGGAGGAATTTTAATAATTATGTCAAATGATTTTTCATTTTTTTCTATCTTATAGACTTCACCCACTGTATCAGCATGTCCCTGGACAATGTGTCCTTCCAGTCTGTCACTCAGTTTCATTGCTGGTTCGATATGTACAAAATGTTTCAAATTTTCCACGGCAATGATCTTTTTCGTTTCGGGTGAAAGTTCAACAGTAAATTCACTTCCTGAGATAGATACAACAGTCAGACAGATACCATTGACAGCTATGCTATCCCCTATTTTTGGGCGATACTCGGCACGCAATACTAAAAAATTATCAGTAAAACTTATAACACTTGCTTTTTCTCTGATCAATCCTGTAAACATACAGAGCATTATAACATTGTTATATTAATCTATTTACTTTTTATTAACAAATTTAAAAGTATAAAAGGACTATAATAATAGGACATTTTTTAAAGGAGAGCAAATGGCTGTTAAAAAAGAGAGAAGAAATTTTCTCGGTATGGCACTGGGTGGTTTTACTGCACTCGGTGGTGTTGCTGCATTGGGCGCGATGAAACGTTCTTGGGATCCACTTCCAAGCGTGAAAGCGGCTGGTTTTACAACTATCGATCTATCAGGTGCACAGGAGAATGTGCTAAATGTTGAAAAATGGAGAGGAAAACCCATCTTTGTTTTAAAACACTCAAAAGATATGAAATCAAGTCCTCGTGATGTTGTTGTTGGCGATGACAAATATTTTATAGCGATTGGTTTGTGTACTCATCTTGGATGTATCCCTGCTTATGTACCTGGTGTACATGAATTTCACTGTGCCTGTCATGGTGGACAGTTTGATGCCAATGGAGATGTTTTAAAATCACCACCTCCAAGTCCTTTGGTTATTCCACCATTTAAGGTAGATGGTACCAAAATTGTACTAGGTGAAGAAGGTCCAGAATATAAAAAAATGAAAACCGATGGTTTGATAGCATAAGGAGGGATGAATGGCAAAATTTAGAAAAGCGACATCCGTCAAGGATTGGTTAGATCAGCGGCTGGCAATTGAAACACTTGATCGTGTACTTTCTACAGAATATTGGATTCCAAAAAATATCAATTTTTTATGGGCAATGGGTATGGTTTTGGCTATGCTTTTTGGTATATTGCTTATTTCTGGTATCTTTTTGTTGATGTACTACAAACCAGATACAAACCTGGCTTTTGACAGTGTAAACTACACTATCATGACAGAGGTGGGCTATGGCTGG
>JANTGR010000209.1 GCA_024762875.1 Sulfurospirillum sp. | reverse complement strand
ATGCCAGTATCACACAGATACTTTCACTTCTGGATATCGATGCCAAACTTGACGAGAAGACCAGACGAGATTATGAGCTCATCGCGGCCAATGATGCAGGATATATTTCTGCAATGAAGTGTATGGGGGCCAGCGATAAAGAGATAGAAAAAATACGCAAAAAAGATCGCAAGGAGCAGGGAATTAAATGTAGTGATGAAGTGGCTGCATACAATGATATGCGATCACTCAAGATGATACATAGTATTGCAGTTATGTGTGCAACCACACCGCATTTTAGTGCTCTTGCTGATCAGCTTTATTTTAGTAAAAAGCCCTATGAGCCGCAACGTTATATCATCTATAATGAAGAAAAAATTGTTTTTTACGGCTTCAATATTGACACCTTGAAAGGTATTTTGGAGCAAAATAGTGTTGCTGAAAATGCATACTATTTTGGAGGCTATCCCTCAAGTTATTTAGGCATCAAAGAGAACACTTTAGACAAAGAAGAGATTAATATCTTGAAGCAGAAGGTTTTGGATGCACACCAGGAGATCATAAGCTCGCATATCTTTTTGTTTCCGTTTCGATTTGATAAGCATAATAATGCAGAGGGGTTTGAAAGAGAGTTTGACTTCTATCAAGAAATAGATATTACCCAAAGAGTCGATCTGGAAAAGCTTCACGCAAATCTATTGGATGATGAATGGAAAGATGAGCCTTTCAAGATTGATGGGGCGCAAGATCGATCACTGCTATATAGCGAATATGCTTATTTTTATGACTATATTCGTGAAGCAATTTATAATTTGGGAGCATTCTCAAAGGAATCAATCTCAAATTTTTATCGTAAAAAAACACTTGAAGGCGGTATATTTGAAATCAATATCAAAGAAAAAAAAGACTTTCCTGCATCTACCTATCGATTGAAAATTGATGGTATTACGCTGCGTGTCTTAGATACGGGAGTAGCGATTCTTGGAATAGAGTTGCTAAATTACCACTATGATAGCGAAGCAGATATTCTACGGATTAACGATTATGGTAGACGCATCTATCCACAATTTATAGGAAAATATTGCAGCGAAGATACCAAGGGTGTTTTTTTAGCAAACGAGATCAGGATTTTTGATTATGAAGGCAAAGAGATTGCGTATGAGAACTTTAAATATGACATCTACGAAGATGTACGTATTGGTGATCATATTATGAAGATACTTGGCATTGATACTTTTACTCAATGCAAATGTCAATCTACATCAGCCAAAAAATGCACCAATCCTCATTTTAAAAAGTGCATTAAGTATCTCAAAGGACGATTCTATATACAGCCTTCACTGGATGATCGTATGTTTGTGCATTGCTGGTATGGTAATAATACTATTTCCGACCACCTGAAGTCCAAAAAGCCAAATGACAATGCAGTGGAAAAGATGCCATATCTTGACAGTGACCAATGGTATAAGTTTGTATTTGTTGACAATGAAAGTGCTACAGTCAAAAATGATAGAATGCGGCATATATTGTTGGATGACGCAACATACGATAGATGGTCAGGCAATGGAATACTTTTTGGATTGACGCGTTATTCATTTGTTGTTTTGACAGATCGTAGTTGGTTTTCTACTAATATTATTCATACACATGTGCGAACGATGTACTTTCAAATAAGCATATTGCTTATGGCACTTCGTACATCAATTTTGAGATTTTCCGATGAAGTCAATGCTTTAGCATCGAAAAATGAATTAGATGCAGCAAGACTTGATAAACTCTATCAAAAATACTTGACATTTTACAATCGACTCTATTTCAAAGAGGTAACTCACCAAGATCAAGGTATAGAGCTATACGATAAAGCGCTTAAGCAGATGAAGATTCCAGAACATATAGAAAAGTTGGATGGAAAGTTTCCTAAGCTATTTGAGTATGCCAAATTAAAAGACGAGGAGAGAAGAAAGAAAAATGAGAAGAAAGAAAATGAAAACAAAGAAAGGTGGAATGATAAACTCACCTTATTAGGTGCGATTTTTATTCTTCCTTCGTTGATGCTTGGGATATTAAGTATGAATATATTTGATTTTAGTGGTCTTGAGCATGCTTTATGGTATGTCATCGGTGCTTTGCTTGTATCTATTGCTTCAGGACTGAATCTTACTTATAAAAGAGGCAAAGATGATACCAGTAAAATAAAACATCGAGTAAGTTACTGGAGATATGCTATGAGTATTGTTTTGTTTTTTGGTATGTTGTGTTTTATTTTTTACAATGCAGAAAAAACAAAAGATACTAATCCTAAAAAAGTGCAAGTAGTTCATTGTATATCTGATACTAGTAAAAATATATGTAAAGGAGAAAAAAATGTCAACAGCACAAAGTAAATGTGTCTCTTCGGATTATAGACTATGCTTCACCCTAAAACAACATACGCCCATCATCCACTTTCAGGCCAAACAGAAGGGCGCTACGCTTCGGGCGAGTGAGCTGAAGCCGAAGCTGGATAGGTTTTTGATAAAGAAGTTAGGTGACGGAGATTATGAGAAAGGCAAGAAAGAGGCTAGAAAAAAAGGTTGGCTTATTGGAA
>JANTGR010000208.1 GCA_024762875.1 Sulfurospirillum sp. | reverse complement strand
TACCTCATCGAGTATGATTTAGAGCACTTATCCAGCCAAAAAAAGATAGACAAATGGCTCTCCCTGGAAGGTGTGATCAAAGGCAATATCGCAGCAAGTGGCAAAAGGTTGTTAGATCTTGTCAATATCTTCGACAAGCAATCCCCTGATGTCACACAGATGCAATACAACTGGATAAACACACATCTCAATACCCAAAGCCCTTTCTATCATGATATCTCTCGTATAGGGTTTGAAAGCTCCACTAAAGATGATGCCAATGAAGGCGCACTCTCTTTTTGGCTTCGCCTCAATGGGCACTTTGAAGCCAATGACGGTTACCAAGCGGTCAAAGACACGTTTTTTGATATCAATGCCACACATACCTTTTTTCATGACAACCACCTCACACTCTCACAAAATAAATCTGCATGGGCATATGCAGCGACATTTCTCACGTCTCATAAGCGCTTACGTATCACCTTGCTAGATGCCACTATCGATGATTTACATGAAGACAGGTTGCTTTTTAAAAGTATTTTACCTGCTGAAATTGTATTTGAAAGTCGTGTGTATGCACCTAGAGTGCAAGAGAAGTGGCATACCACAAGCGCGATTTCAGAGCGGCTTTTACGGGGTGGATATCTACCACTTTATCACTATCATGATAACGCAACACCCAAAGAGATCAATCAAACACTCTTTGACAGCTATATCCTAGATGATGAGCAAGAACTCACACTGACACTCACACCCTACGAGCTCGATATGGAACCTGACTATGGTGTGCGAGAATTTACCGGACATGGGGACAATGAAAGCTTAGGAGAGGGACGTATCATGATACCGACAAAAGAAGGTATCTACCAACTCCAAGGCAGGGATTGGAGCGGGAGAGTGCAAGTGGAAGTTTTTTAAATCTCCCCCATACTGTTTTTATCCAAGACTTCATATGCTTCCATGGAGTTTGTATAGTGTATAATCGTCAAAACTTCACCCCAGCCATTTGCAAAGTACGTGTCAAAGACCACACCATCACTACGCGAACAGCGCACATGCAATACATCAATATAATCAAAATTTAAAATATTGGCACCGGTAATATTTTGTGTATTGATCGAACCAAGATGCTCTTGCAGCGTACATGTCATCGTCATATTCTCTTGACTTTTCTGGGCCAATACTTCTCCTGTGCGGATATTTCTCTGATATATTGTGAAATCAGCATTATTATCGACAGAGCGAATCTGATCAATCTCTATATAATCTCTATTGGATATTTGATTATTATCATATTCATACAGTGAGCCGTCATTTTTATTTTTTTCAAAAATAACATTTGTGATTGTTTGATTACCATTGGTATCATACGCATAAAAATCTTCTGTTATAGATTTACCCTCTTCCCTGACCAGATAATTATAATTGTACGTTGCAAAATCATAATAAACAGATCCAATATCTCCATATTGGTAATCACCGCTATATTGACCACTGTCAGCACCATTTTGTGTAATAGTGATCGTACGGCTGGCTGTGGCAGTATGACCATCACTGTCTGTTACACTATAATTGACATAATACTCACCCACATGATAATAATCCAGGTTTGATGTGACTTCTACTTGATTTGTCAAATCACCATCTTGGACATCACTGGCACTGTAACCCGGTTCATTGATGAGCTGTCCAACTTTTAAAGTGATATTTTTCGCACCCTGCAGTGTGATCTTTGGATAAGAACTATTCATCTCACTCGCTCCCGTACATCCGCCCAACCCTATCATGATAGTCACCAAAATCATTATATAGATATGTTTCATAACCTGCCTTTTTACTTTTTTGAGTATAGAGAGTTTTAAATAGAGATACTTGTGAACGACTCTGCAGGCGTTTTACGGCGAAGCCTTAGTAAATAAGTATGTCTATTGAAAACTCTCTATTATAACTGATAATCGTGAAATAAATGCAAACTGTTGTTACCATTACGTTACACTTTTTCTGTATCATGATAACAGATCAATACTGGAGAAAAAGATGCAAACAAGTGAATTTCAAAAACCACAGTTAATCAGGATTGTTTATATGCTGCTCTTTTCCTTAATAGGGCGTTTTGTTGCTATTATTGTATTTTTTGCAGCCATATTCCAATTTATTTACAGCTTCTTTCTTGAAAAGCCAAACCAGGAGGTACTCAAGTTTACAGATGCTTTGTCTATCTATGCCAAAGATATTATTGCCTATGTTGCCATGAACAGTGAATCCAAACCCTGGCCCATCGGTACATGGCCCAAAACAGTATAGGCTCCTTTAGTAGATAAAAACCATCGCATACATCACCCAGCCCGTAATTGCAGTCAGCGCGATATCCACAAAAAGTATTTTGCCCCATTTTTTGTGATTAAATGTTCCAAATGCTTTGGGATAGATTCTGTTTGATTTCACAACCAGCCATATCCAGCCTACAAAAGAACTCAAAGCAAAAATCAAATGAATAATAAAAACTGCCGTTAATACCATACTATCATGATAGCCGCTTTGTGCCGATACCTCAGATAGATTGCTAAAACGCACATCTACTTCCAGGGCAATCACCAAAAGTGTGACAGCAAAAAGAGCCGCAATCTGTAACTTTC
>JANTGR010000207.1 GCA_024762875.1 Sulfurospirillum sp. | reverse complement strand
TCTAATAAAAGTGTAAGAAAAAATGATGTATAATGTTTTTTTTAATAAAAAGGCTCTATCCTTGATTAAAGCAAAGAAAAAATTTGGTCAAAACTTTTTAAAAGATGAGTCTATACTGGAAAAAATCATCCAATCGAAGCCCAAGGATGCGTATGTATGCGCTGAAATTGGACCTGGCTTAGGTGATTTGACACAAAAGTTACTTGCCCATTGTGAGAGGGTCGTGGCTTTTGAGATTGACTTAGAGTTGTGTGATGTTTTGCAAAAGAAGTTCGCAGATGAACTTCAGACAAAACAATTGACGTTAGTTTGCGATGATGTGCTGGAGGCCTGGGGTGAAAATTCACTTTTAGATGAAGCATATCATCTGGTTGCCAATCTACCATATTATGTTGCAACCAATATCATCCTAAGAGCGCTTGCAGATCAAAAATGCAAATCCATTCTGGTGATGATACAAAAAGAGGTAGCCCAAAAATTTGCTTCCAAGGTAGAAGATAAAGAATTTTCAGGATTGGCTATCCTCGCAAACAGTATCGCAAAAGCAGAAGTGCTTTTTGATGTTGGACCAGAGTGTTTTGATCCTGCACCCAAAGTGACTTCTGCTGTACTGAGGTTGACAAAATCAACTGAGTTTGTAAAGACTGATAAAAATGACGGTTTATTTGACTCTGAAAAAGAGTTTCAGGAGTTTCAGGTATTTTTAAAGGCAGCGTTTTCCGCTCCCCGAAAAACACTCTATAAAAACTTACAAAAAACCGCTTCAAAAGAGTCAATTCTTGCATGCTTTGAAGATTTTGAGCTCTCTCAAACAATACGTCCGCATCAACTCCCAATCTCCAAATATCACTTATTGTATAAAAAATTAAAATAATAAGGACATTTATAAATGGAAAACAATAATACCCAAAATAGCAATGCGCCTAAAGTTGCGGGTGCCAAAGTTACACATATGTCAGCGGATGAAGCAAAAAAAGAGCAAAAACCACAAGGCAAAGAGAATCGTCCAAGAGATAGACGCCCTCAAGGGAATAAACCACAAGGCCAGGGCAACCATCGTCAACAGGGCAACAATAATCAAAATAGAAATAATAACAAACCAAAAAATAATAATCGAAATAGAAAACCACAAAAATTTTCAGCAAAACTGGGAAATGAACCCTGGGAAATTGCTATGAAAGAAGCCATCGAAGCAAATAAAAGAGTACGCAAAGAGGCGCTTGAATGTTATAACAAAGTTGACATGAATACCACGGGTAAACTCAAGATTACACCACTGGGTGGCTTGGGAGAAATCGGTGGTAACTTTATGATTATGGAAACAGATAATGAAGCGATCATCATTGATATCGGTATGAGTTTTCCAAATGAAGATATGCATGGTGTTGATATTTTGGTACCGGATTTTTCTTATATTCGTAAAATAAAAGATAAAATTGTTGCTATTATCATCACCCATGCCCATGAAGATCATATCGGTGCAGTACCATACTTTTTCAAGCAGTTTCAATATCCTATCTACGGAACACCGCTTCCACTCGGCATGATTGCTAATAAGTTTAATGAACATGGACTTAAAAAAGAGAAAAACTATTTTAGACCTATTCAAAAAAGAAAAGTATATCAAATTGGTGAAGATTTTGAAATCGAATGGATGCATGTGACACACTCCATCATCGATGCTTCTTCTATGGCAATTACAACAAAAATGGGAACCGTTATCCATACAGGTGACTTTAAAATTGATCATACGCCGATTGACGGATATCCAACAGATCTGCATCGTTATGCACATTATGGAGAAAAAGGTGTTATCGCACTTTTAAGTGACAGTACTAATTCATATAAACCAGGCATTACAAAATCAGAAGCGACAGTTGGACCAACATTTGACCGTATCTTTTCAAAGGCAAAAGGGCGTGTGATCATGTCAACGTTTTCATCAAATATCCATCGGGTTTATCAAGCGATTCAACATGGACTCAAATACAATAGAAAAGTCTGTGTGATCGGTCGATCAATGGAGAGAAATCTTGACATTGCGATAGAACTGGGTTATGTGGATGTAGACAGACGTATTTTTATCGATCCGCATGAGGTAAATAAATACAGCGATAATGAAGTATTGATTGTGACAACAGGAAGCCAGGGTGAATCGATGTCGGCACTGTATAGAATGTCTATCAACGAACATCGGCATATCCGTATCAAGCCAAGTGACCAAATCATTCTTTCAGCCAAAGCGATTCCGGGTAATGAAGCAAGTGTATCACGGGTAATGAATCATTTGATCAAAGCAGGGGCAAGTGTTGCATATCAGGATTTTTCTGAGATTCATGTGAGTGGGCATGCTGCGATGGAAGAGCAAAAGTTGATGTTAAGATTATTGAAACCTAAGTTCTTTTTACCGATCCATGGAGAATATAACCATATCTTCCAGCATAGAAAAACAGGTATATCCTGTGGTGTAAATCCTCGAAATACTTATCTGATGTCAGATGGTGATCAGATAGAAATTACACCCAAGTATGTTAAAAAAGTCGGCACGGTTAAAGCCGGTAAAACATATATCGACAATCAACTCAATAAACAAATTGATGATGATATTGTGATTG
>JANTGR010000206.1 GCA_024762875.1 Sulfurospirillum sp. | reverse complement strand
ATTTTTTTTAAACTCTTGCAAACATTATACCGATTTAGATAAAATACCAAAAACATAATCGGAGAAAACGATGAAAATCAAAGACTGCAACTCACTAGAAGAAGTACGGGAAGAAATAGATCGTGTTGATGCCGATATTCTGCACCTCATCGCCAAGCGTAAGGCTTATGTCAAACAAGCTGCAAAGTTTAAACATTCTATCGATGAAATCAAAGCAGATGAACGAATCGATGATGTAGTGGATCATGTACGGCACCTGGCTCTCACACTTGGCGTCTCACCCAATATGGTCACAGATATCTACAAACAGATGATCGAAGAGATGGTAGAGTCAGAAATCGCAGAATTTCAAAATGCCAAGAACTTTTAATTAGAGGACTTCCAAAAACGCTGATTTTTTACAGCATGGAAGCCATCACGGCTTTTCAGTGCTATTAAAGCATATTTGTATGATAATTATAGATAATGTTTTATATTTAAATAACTAAAACTTATATTGAGAAAGGTAACCTTACGATATGGAAAGAAGAAAATTTTTTAAAAAAGCACTGGTAGTCGGTGCGGCAGCAGCAGGAAGTACGCTGCTTGAAGCTGGTACAACTAGACAGCCTATCGACAACAGAAAAATAGCAAATGTCGCTTTTCCTCAAAAGCGTCCACTCATCACCTATTCGGACAGACCACCGCTGCTTGAAACACCAAGAGAAGTATTTACCAATGCACTGACTCCCAATGATCAGTTTTTTGTGCGCTGGCATATGCCGGATATCCCTACTAAACTGGATCCGGACAACTATACAATCTCTGTTAACGGTTTGGTCAAAAAAGAGTTGAAAATCTCACTGGGCGACCTTAAAACAAAATTTGAACAAGTTGAAGTAACAGCAGTTTTACAATGTGGAGGAAATAGCAGGTCTGCCTTTCAACCAATTGCCGGTGGTATCCAATGGGGAAGTGGTGCGATGGGTTGTGCCAAATGGAAAGGGGTACGGCTAAGAGATGTATTGGATGAAGCAGGACTGAAAAAAGATGCTGCCTGGATTGGTTTTAATGGAAAAGAAACAGCAGCTTACTACGAAACACCAAACTTTATCCGAGAATTGCATCTTGAAGAGCTGGATGATCATGTGATCCTGGCTTATGAGATGAATGGTGAGGATCTTCCCTATCTCAACGGTTATCCACTCCGTTTAGTTATCCCGGGTACGTACTCAGACAGCTGGGTAAAGATGCTCAGCAATATCACTGTCACAGACAAATATAAACATCTTTTCTTTATGGATGTCGCTTATCGTGTACCGGATAATGAGTGTGAATGTGAAACACCCCAAAAACACTTTCAACCAACCAAGCCTATCACCAAAATGAATGTCAAATCAGTTATTGGTTATCCAACTCCACATTCAGTTATCAATAAAAACTCAGAAGTTGTAATTCGTGGTGTAGCATTTGATGATGGACATGGAATCAAAAAAGTCATGATCTCTATCGATGGTGGACAAACCTGGGATAGCGCTCTTTTAGATGACGGTAGTGCAGGCCGATACGCTTATAGAGCCTTTAGATATGGATTTAAGCCGGCAAAATCCGGCAAAATAACAATCATGGCCAAAGCGATCAACCGCATCAATGAAGAACAGCCATTTGCCAAAGATATCAAGTGGAATCATGGTGGCTACAAATACAACGGTATCGACACAGTTACTGTAGAAGTGCTATAAGGAAAAAAGATGAAAAAATTTATTTTGGCAGTATTAATCGCTGCGACGCCGCTTTTGGCTCAAGTAAAAGAAGAGATTGCTGTTCCCTATATCGCATTTCCTATCAAGATGGGAAAAGGGTTTGATACTGTACAAGCCAACTGCCTGACATGTCACTCTTTTGGGTATATCCTCAATCAGGGCAAACAATCCAAAGCGTTCTGGCGTGGAAAAGTGGATAAAATGATTACACACTTCAAAGCGCCTATCTCTGATAAAGATGCTGAAACAATCGTGGGTTATCTGTATGAACAATATGGAAACGATAAGTTAAAATAGATCAAATGGGGGGCTGCATCATCAGTCCCCTAAAAATCATGATAAAAATAATCCTCTCTCTCCTGCTCTCTATCACACTGCAATCCAAGGAACATACTGTGCCTACTTCTTTACTCTATACTTTACCTGTCAAAACCATTGATGCAAAAGAAACTACACTGGCTGCCTATCAAGGCAAAGTGCTTCTTATTGTCAATGTTGCCAGCAAGTGCGGCTTCACACCTCAATATGAGGGATTGCAAAAGCTTTATAACAAGTATCAAAAAAAGGGTTTTGTTATCCTCGGCTTTCCATGTAATCAATTTATGCAGCAGGAGCCAGGCAATGAAAAAGAAATTCAACGTTTTTGTCAAATCAATTTTGGTGTCACATTTCCTATGTTTGCCAAGATAGATGTCAACGGAGAAAATACCCATCCGCTTTATCGTTACCTCAAGTCAAAAGCACCTGGGTTTTTGGGCACAGAAATGATCAAATGGAATTTTACAAAATTTTTGATTGATAGAGAAGGTAAAGTGATCAAGCGTTATGGCTCATCTACTACCCCAAAAGAGATCGAAGAAGATATCAAAAAAGTACTTTAGTATTTTTTAAAGATACTTTTTTGGTAATTTT
>JANTGR010000205.1 GCA_024762875.1 Sulfurospirillum sp. | reverse complement strand
GAAGCGGGAGCTCGCTCTATGGTCTGGAGTTTGCCAAGTCACTGCACATGGACAGAAGCTTTATCGATGAAGCCTATGGGCTTAGAAAAAAGATGAGTGGTGATTTCAGCGAAGCAGAACTTCTCAAAAAACAAAAACGAAGCAAATACAACAAAAGCATCTTCCTCGCCAAATGCGCCCTCTGCAATGAACCAGTCGAAGATGTACACCACATCAACGCCCAGTCAGCGGCAGATATGGATGGCAATATCGATCATTTTCATAAAAATCACAGACACAATCTCATCCCTTTATGCAAAGAGCATCACAAGAAGGTACATGAAGGCAAGATTTTTATCAGCGGTTTTGTCATGACTGAAGAGGGCTTGAAACTGCACTATGATGAGAAAGAGTAGGGGGACTTCTGATAATTTAGGATTAAAACTTATTAAATCTTCCCCAACTATTTTCATATAGCTTAGCATGAAAGTAATTGAAATTGCTATTTTTGATATAATCAGCATATTTGATATTTTAAGGAGTCTACATGTCAGTTAAAAAAGTTTTATCCAGCTTGGTAGTATCTGCTCTTTTCTCTTCACTTTTTGCAGTTAGTTTTGATTTTGAGGATGTGAATGTTGGCAACACTCCTCCCGCATGGTTGGCACAAACAACCCATTCAAAAGAAAATCTAGCCACATGGGAAGTAGAAAAAGAGGATAAAAACAACATCTTAACCATTACAGAGATTGAAAGCTCACTATTATCATTTGGCGGGACTTTTAACCTCTTTTATACTAAAAAAGTTGATTTTAAAGATGGTGAAATTTCTGTTAAGTTTAAGGCAAACAGCGGAAGAGTTGACCAAGGCGGCGGTATCATGTGGCGTGTGCAGGACAAAGATAACTACTATGTCGCCCGGTTTAATCCTCTGGAAGATAATTTTCGGTTTTATTCAGTTAGGGATGGAGACAGAAGAGAGTTGAAGTCTGCTGATATTCATCTAAAAAACGGCTGGCATATGATGAAGATCATCCAGAAAGGAGCGCATTTTGAAGGTTATCTTGACGGTAAAAAACTTCTTGATGCAAAAAACAGCAGCATCCAAAAAAGCGGAGGAGTCGGGCTTTGGACAAAGGCTGACGCAGCGACTTCGTTTGATGATTTTGCAGTTGTGAGCAAATGATGTTAAAAACTACTTTAGCTTTTTTACTGCTCTTTTTTACTGCATGTTCTAAAGATAATACAACGGACAATATCGTCACGGTTTATGTCTCTGAAGACCAAGTTTTTTCAGAGCCGATTTTGCAAGATTTTGAAAAAGATACAGGCATAACAGTCAAAGCAGTTTACGATAGTGAAGAGTCCAAAAGTACAGGGGTTATGAATCGTCTCATCGCTGAAAAGAATAATCCTCAGGCGGATGTCTACTGGGCAAATGAACCGATACGGGCTGAAGTTCTGAGAAAAAAAGGAATTTTAATGCCTTATAAAAGTCCAAATTCACAAGGGATTTCTGATGTTTTTAGACAAAAGGATGATTATTGGTGCGGGTTCTCGGCTCGGGTTAGATTGTTTGTAGTGAACAAAAGTGCTAAGGTAAAACCTGCATCAATTTTTGATTATGACAAGTCAAAATTTATGGGAAAGTCAGTCATTGCAAATCCTCTTTTTGGAACAACAGCGACGCATATGGCAGCTATTTTTACCATAATGGGAGATGAAAAAGCAAAGAAGTTTTTAAATGATTTGAAGAAAAACAGAGTGGCTATCTCGACTAGCAACGGAGAAAGTGCTGATTTTGTAGCGACAAATAAGTATGACTTTTCACTTGTTGACAGCGATGATGCGATAAGCCGTTTAAGACAAAAAGCTCCGATAGAGTTTATTTATCCTGACCAAGGTGATGATGAGATTGGGGCATTTGTCGTACCAAATACGGTTATGATTATCAATCAGGCACCCCATCTTAAAAATGCGAAAAAATTGGTTGATTATCTTTTAAGCCGTGAGAGTGAACAAAAGCTGGCATTGGCTGACTGTGCTCAAATACCTCTGCATGAGGGTGTGAATTTGGCAAAAGAGATAAAGCCTATCAGCGAGATAAAAGTTATGCAGGTGGATTTTACAAAAGTTGCAGAGAAACTGCTTAAAATACAGCCGTACTTAAAAGAGTGGTTAGCAAAATAAGATGACACGGCACAGATTTGCCTCAATTCTTTTTCTGCTGTTTTTTGTGGCTTTATTTCTGCCTGTTTTGATGATGGTATATGACACTTTTACAGATATAGAAAAAGTTAAATTTTACGAGTTAAAGCAAACTTTTCATAGTTTTCAAAACAGCTTGATACTTGCATCTGTAGTTGCAGTTTTTACTACTCTCATAGGAACTGCTTTGGGGCTTCTTTTTGGCAAATCAAACTTTACCTCATCTAAAGTTTTTCTCACTATGTTTATAATCCCTCTGCTGATACCGCCAAATATCATAGCTCTTGGATGGATAGATCTCATCGGAGTAAATGGATTTTTAAGTGAGCTTCTTTTTGGGTTTTGGGGTACGGCTTGGGTTCTTTTTGGTATCTATCTTCCTATTCCTATACTTTTAACACTCTTTTTTTTAAAACAAATTGATCCGGCCCTTGAAGATGCCGCAAGGTTGTTTACTGATGATAGAGGAGTTTTAAG
>JANTGR010000204.1 GCA_024762875.1 Sulfurospirillum sp. | reverse complement strand
TTATCTGAGATTATAAAGGGTTGATATGCAGGGTTTAAAAGATATAAAAGGTCTTGTTGAAGTCACAGATTACAGTCTGTGGTGGCTCTTGGCAATTATTTTTATTGTATTTATCATGACAGCTTTTGCGCTTTATCTGTATAAAAACAGGCGCATCCGTAAAAAAAGAGCCTCACCGCGAGAAGTTGCCCTCTCAAATCTGAAAAATATTGATTTTTCAGATACAAAAAATACTGTTTATACTTTTATCCAGGATGGGAAACAGTTTCTCACCCCTGAGAATGAGACAGTATTTAAAAATCTGGAAAAAGATTTGGAAAAGTACAAATACAAAAAAGAGGTGCCAATAATGGATGAAGCGCTCAAAGATGAGATCAAAAGATTTATCAAGGAGATCAAATGAACCATATCACCTTTGAATATCCCTACCTGTTTTTGATTTTGATCGCTTTTTTTATCTGTTTAAAATACTGTAAACAAAAAGGAACCGCACTTTACTTTCCCAATATCGCATTGGTAAAAAAAGCTTCCAAAAAAAGTTTTCTGGCACTCAATCTATTAAAGATTTTGACAGTTGTCGCACTGGTAACTGCTTTGGCTTCACCTGTCAAAGAAGATGATGTCATCGTCAAAAATGACAAAGGCTATGAGATTTCTCTTATACTGGATGCCAGCGGTTCTATGCAGCAGTATAACAAGTTTGGCATTGTCAAAGGGATTGTGGATGATTTTATCGACAAACGAAAACATGACAAACTGGCTCTCAGTATCTTTGCTGATTTTGCCTATGTAGCAGTGCCGCTTACCTATGACAAAAAGAGTATCAAGCGTTTACTCAAACGTATCGATGTAGGAATCGCAGGGCAGCAGAGAACGGCTTTGTATGAAGCGCTGTTTTTAAGCTCCAATCTGTTTAAAACCAGCCATGCAAAAAATAAAATTGCTATCTTGTTAACAGACGGTATGGACAATACGGGAACCATACCTTTGGATGTCGCAATCAAAACAGCAAAAAAGTACAATATCAAAGTCTATACCATTGGCGTAGGAAGAGCAGGAGACTTCAATCCTTCAGTCCTCAAAATCATAGCCCAGGACACCGGTGGGAAATATTTTGCTGCTGATAGTATCGAGCAGCTTAAAAAAATCTATACAACTATAGATTCATTGGAGAAAAGTGAGATTAAAGCAAATAAATATGTCAAAAAAAGTTACTATTTTCAATATGTTTTGGCACTCGCCCTACTCTTCATGCTGTTGTATTTTTTCATCACGAATAAGGAGTAAAAGATGATTTATTTTAAAAATATAGAATTTTTATGGTTGCTTTTACTCATCCTGCCAATGGTTTATTTTATGAAGCAAAATAAAAATGGACTGGGGAGTATCTTTTCCAAAGAGGTGTTGGAAAAAGTACAGCTTAAACATAAAAGCCTCTCTAAAAAAAGCCGAAATATTCTGCTTATTCTGGCATTTGCAATGAGTCTGTTTGCATTGGCACGTCCACAGATTGACAATGGTGAGATCAAAGTTAAATCAAGTTTTATCAACATAGTCGCAGCCATCGATATGTCAAAGTCAATGTTTGCCAATGATATCTATCCCAGTCGATTTGTATTTGCCAAAAATAAATTTTATGAGTCATTGGGATATCTAAAAAATGCCAAAGTAGCCTTGATTGGATTTAGTTCACAGACATTTTTGATCTCACCTTTGACACAGGATTTTCATTCTTTGAAATTTTTGGCAAAAAATCTCAATCTGGATTATCTCAGTCTAAAAGGAACAGATATCCTCACCACACTGCAATCCGCAGATAAACTCTTTGGAGATGAACAAAAAAAGATCCTGTTGCTCTTTACTGATGGTGGGGATAAAAAGGATTTTAGCAAAGAGATCACTTATGCCAAAACGCATGATATCACTGTGTATGTTTACAATATAGGAACCCAAAAAGGCGGTATCATCAAAAACAAAGATGGTGTCTTAAAAGATCAAAAAGGAGATATCGTTGTTGTCAAACGCAATGATAGTATCAAAGAACTTGCACTGCAAAGTGGCGGAGCCTATATGAACTATTCACTCAAAAAGGGGGATATTAAGCTTTTGACCAACACTATTTTAAATAAATACAAAGCAAAAGAAGAAGAGAGCAGTGTCATCAAAGACAGACAGGAGTTATTTTATTATCCTCTCTCTTTGGCACTGTTATTTTTATATATAGCACTCTTTTCACTACCTAAAAGGAGAGTATCATGATACGTATATTGTTGGGATTTGTTCTCTCATCAGCCATAGCATCTGCATCACTGCTTGATTTTAACTATCTGCATAAAGCCCAAAAAGCGTATGAGGAAAAAAAGTACAATCAGGCAGCAGCCAACTATGCCAAAGTCGATAGTGATGCAGCAAAGTTTAACGAGGCAGACAGCCTCTATCGTCAAAAAAAATACAAAGAAGCATTAAAACGCTATCAAAGTATCAATGATAAAAAACTGACCTTTAAAAAGCTGCATAACATCGGAAATACGTATGCAAACCTGGGTAAGATCGATGATGCAATCCACTCTTATGAAGCAGCTTTAAAGATCCAGGAAGATGCTGATACCCGATACAATCTTGCATTGCTGAAAAAGAAAAAGCAAGAACAGGAAAAAAAGAAACAAGAAA
>JANTGR010000203.1 GCA_024762875.1 Sulfurospirillum sp. | reverse complement strand
TCAATCTGTGCAACCACTGCTGTTTTATTGTAAAATTCTAAAAACCCATCTTGATTGTTGCCTATTTCCCCCAAAGTCAATGCACCTATCATATTCTCTGTTTGATCATAAACAACTTGCAGCTCTTTTTGAAATTCATCTTCTAAAAAGAGTGCACGTGAGATACAATCTATAAACAGTGTAAAGCTCTTCTCAAAAGCATGTTCTTGACTGATAGATGTAGCTCTTTTGGCAGCACCCAAAAGCTTCTCTTTATCCCCTTTGAGTATGGAGACAAAACTATTTTCTGTGATTTCTCCCACACAGATCAAACTATTTTCATCTTGTGTGATCGGATCTCTTACCACGATTTCTCCGGAGAGTCTATTGATCCCCAGTGGATAAGATTTTGCAAGATCAAAAAATTTCTCTTGGTCAAAATAGCGATCAGAATCCTGTTCCACAATCTCTTTATAGACTTCAAATGCCGGCGTATAATCCAACTCTAAAACAACATTTTTATGCACAGATGTTACCTGCATCTTGTCACTGATCTCTTCATATCCATGCTGCACGCCAATTGTGCTGTCAAGTTTAGAACTTGCCACCACTGCACAATCTTCCAATATACCTAGATTTGTAAAGATACATGGTTTGTGCACAAAGCTCAAACTGCCTGCACCTCCGCCGATATAATTGATGTTGATACCATAGTTATCAAAAAGACCTAAAATCATCTCATTGATATTTTGGCTCATGCCGTCTATAAAAACAAACATTGTTTTAACAAGCTCATCTATTTCGCCCATCTGCTCCTCTATCAATGTAGAGATATCTTCTTGTTCACTTAAGGATTGAATGACATGCAAATCTAAAAAATCGTCAATTTGCACTAAAATCGTTCCTTTTTCATAACTTTTTCCATCATATATCACTTGTGGAAACAAAGCACCAAAAAGCGGCGATTCACACTCTCTCAGTATCTCATTTAACTGCTCATAGTCATACTCATTTTGGTCACATGAGAGTATCAAAATCGTCTTATCCGGGTGTGACATCTGCACTAAAGCCTTTTCAAATGACTGCAGGAAATCATCTTCAATAAAAAAACTTTTCATTTTTACACTCCTTTCAAGACTATTTCAAATATTATACCGTCACCATCAATCAGAAAATCTGTGGTAAGCCTTTTAGCTTAAAGCAGCAGTATATCACAGGATCAATTTTGTCTATGTCCCAATGAACAAGGAATACATCCTCCTCTGATTAAAAAAACTCCAATTCGCAGGACTCTACAGGAGCAACTTCTTGTTTCCACATGTTGGAGATCGTCTCCATATCGCTGATCAAAGAGGCATCGAGATAGTTTAATTTGTCATGCTCTACTATATGAAGATCTTTTTGCCATTTGCCAAGCACATACATAAAACTCTCCAAAAAGAGAAAGATATTGAGCCTGCTCTCTTTGTCCCTGGGCAGCGAAACTGTATTTATCAGGCGTGTAAACTCTCTCATAGCACTGCTAAGTTCATGATAAAAAGAGTATAGCTGCAAGATATAAGCATATCTGGAAAAATCAGCTGCCATCTTCCGAAGATTCTCATTCGCCACACTAGGCTCCGCACCGCTTGAGATGATTTCTATCAAAAGTGCATCAATCTCCAAATGAAGGTCTGTAAGCTCAGGAAGATCATCTCGGACAAGGTGACTGATCTGCTCTTGGATTCTATCCTTATCATCACACAAAGATGATGTTAGCGGCACTTGTGCTTTTTCTACAGGTATTGAGTTCTCTTTATAGACCATCGTGTCTAAAACACGCAGAGATTTTTCAAGCGCTTCATTTTTCTTTTGAAGTTCGCTGTTTTGTGCTTGGAGTTGTGCGCTATACTCTTCTATCTGATCATAATGATCATGGATAAGACGCTTATCGTGAATAGCCTGGCATGTTTTATAAAGGATGGTCGCAAGCTCTTCAACTTTTAACGGTTTGATCAAAAATCCAGATACACCCATACGAATCGCCTCAAGAAGATACTCTGTTTCATTATAGGCTGAGATAAAGATTATAGGCTGGGAAAGATGGTAAGAGAGTATCTCTTTGCCCATGTCGATACCATCCATAATGGGCATACTGATATCAGAGATCACTAAGTCATAATAGCGGTTATGCGCTTTATGATACGCTAAAAACATTTCTAAACCATCATCACCGTCAATCGCTGTATCTACATGCGCAAAAAAGTTTTTAAATACTTTGTATGTACTTATACGAATCGATTCATTATCTTCCACATAGAGAATGGTAAGGTCTTTTGTATATTCGTGTACGAGTTTAAAGTCCATCATAAGCTCCCAAAGTCCTTAAACCTAATATCGACAAATCATCTATTTTCTACAATTGACGTGAAATTTAACAAATAATTAACAAATAGAGTGTAAAATTTTTCCACAAAAAGATACTAAATCTGCTAATAACGTCCTGCAAACACATTAGCCTCCTTATGAAAAATTAGTATCTTTTTTGTATACTTACTTTTTCGCTTTCAAAGGCTTTATAGATGTTTTTTAGAGTATTTATCCTCCTTGTACTTTTTTTCACTACACTTATTGCAGATAATGCTAAAATGATCAAAAAAGGTAAAAAGATCTACACTATCATGTGTGATCAAAAAGCAATCTCTGCCATCCTCTACGAT
>JANTGR010000202.1 GCA_024762875.1 Sulfurospirillum sp. | reverse complement strand
AGAGGCGGGTTTCGAAGATGTCACCGTCCATCATGCCAGCACCATCGAGAAACCACACAGGGATTTTGGGGTCTTTTTACTGACAGGGCGGAAAGCCTGAAGCTACTTTTGCATGTAGTCCAGGATAGCTTTTAAAATAGTGAGATACTCGCCGATATGAGAAAAGATCTCGTCGGCGATCGCTTCATGATACGTATGCGTCGAGAGATTTCTATCATCTACCATCATCAACAATTTCTTAGCCGGCAATTCTCCAATATGGCCGGCACTGAAAAAGTCTCGCATGCAAGATTTTGGAGATCGACACTCTATACCATCCTGTACCAGAAGATAACTCTTCATGCTCTTCCAGGCAATCTCAAGCGTAAACTCAAACCGCTGAATTGTAGAATCCCTGTAAAAAGTGTATTCATCATCATTTTGATGCAGGATGGTCTTATCGTATGCTTCTTGCAACCTCTGAAGCGCATTTTGAAAATCTGCAAGCTTTTTTACTAGTGCCATAGTATCCCCTCTTTCCTGACAACATCTTTCAGATATGGAACTTGCTTGAGATCGACGATATCAACCTTCCAGGGCATCAGCGACTCCTCGATGGCAAACCGTACTTCTGCAAGTCTCTCTTTCAATGGCGCTTCTCCCTCGATGGCGATATCGATATCTGAAAATCGGGATGCATCATCTCTCGCACGGGAACCGAAGAGGTAGATCCGGGCATCCGGAAAAGATTCCTTCAAAAAAGCTTTCAAATCTTCAATATCTTTCATCACGCGTTCTCTTTACTTAGCCTCCAACACAGAATGATATCAGGCACTTTTAAATACCTCACCGTTTTTCAATATCTCGTCGATGATCGGTTTACGCTCTTCCTTAAAACGGAGATAGAAGCTATATGCCAGCGTCTCGAAATACTCCACTTCATACCCTTCGCCGTATATACGCTCACCTGTCGAGAGTATCTGATAGCGAAAAATCGTATTGGTACTTCGCAGATCGACCAGATCTACATCGGCATGAAGCTTTCGCGCCAGCGCCTGTGCGATCTCCCATCTGGCAACAGAGTCGGGCAATGCGTCTGACAAAAAGGCAACATCGACATCACTCTCATGATTTGCAGTTCCATCGGCGTAACTGCCAAAGAGATAGAGCGCCCTGAGTGCTGGAATCTGTGAATGCAAATGATCAATGATACACTCTATCTGCTCTTTTTCCAGCTTCACGGCGACTCCTTTTTTGAGGGTATTATAGCATTTTTTACACTTCTATGGATAAAGGCTATATGTCCCACTAACTGTAAACTCTTTCCCTGTTTCAATCTCTTCGAGATGAAATATCCCTGTTATAGATTTTATATCATCAAAATTAAACGTTATTTTCACACCAATGCTTTTATTTGGATAGATATAGTTGTTATTTAATATGCTGGGATCTGTTGACTCAGCAATAAGTTTGCCGCTACCATCTTTGGCGGAAAATTTTATAACTCTGTATGATTTATCTGCTTGACTTTGTATGAAAAAATTTACATCTGTTTTTCGGCTCAATAAATCAAAAATTCCTGCTTCAGTTGTAACGTTAAATTGGGATGCAAGCGCATCATTGTTATCCTTTGTAGGATCATATGTAGGGGTATCGGGATCCGGTTCCGTCAGGTAGGGTTTGAAAGGAATTTCATTGAGAGCCAGATCATCGTAATTATCCCAAATCATCGATGCAATTTTTGTTTCATCTGTTGTGCCCCAGTAGTTGTTTTTCGCATCTATGATTGCATTGTACTTTACTATTAACGCCTTGCTTTTAGGCTGGATAAAACTGTTATGGGTCAAAGTGACAGAAGAACTGCTGTCAATAATTGCACCTGAATTGTAAAAAAGGTTATTTCTGAATACAACATCGTAATTTGAATGAGAGATTCTTAGATCATCCACGTTAATAAAAATGTTTTTTTCGATAAGACAATCAGCATTTCTAGCATTTATAAAATAATAATATCCATTTGATATATTTTCTAATATAGAGTTTTTAATAGAGACAGTAATACTATCATTATAATAATATTGTTGTATTGAGCCATACAACATATTTGCAAAAGCTATATTGATAAGAACATTTCTTGCATTTTGACCACTCATAATATTTAATCTATTCAAACGTACTCTCGATTCTCGTTCTCCTATGACCTTTAATGCTCCAAAGACCTCTATTGTTTGATCTTCACCATACACCCTTACACCCGGTTCAATATTAAGCGTCGCATCTTCGGCAATCTGAATCTTTCCAGTTACTTTATATGGAGACTTGTCCAGTGTCCAAGTCGTATCTTCACGGATCTGACCACTCACTTCCGTATATGGTATATCCGTTACGGTTACTTTTCTGGAAACACTTTTACCACCCAGTGTCGCTGTCACTGTTGCAGTCCCTATGCCATAGCCAGTGACCTGACCATCATTGCTGACTGTAACGAGATCGGATGAGCTCGTCCATGACACATCGGTAGAAATATTTTTCGTGCTACCATCACTGTAATTTCCAGTAGCGCTGAGTTGAGCAGCGTGGTTGATAACCAGACTGACATCACCAGTGGGTGAGAGTGTGATCGCTGTCAGTGTAGGAGGCAGTACAGTCACCTCTTTTTCTGCTGTCATCGTTCCACTTTTTGCGCTGATCTTGACAGTTCCTGCTTTGAGTGCAGTGAGCAGACCCTTACTATTTA
>JANTGR010000201.1 GCA_024762875.1 Sulfurospirillum sp. | reverse complement strand
TTAATATACGTTGATAAAACATATAAGGGGACAATATGAAAACTATAAGAACATTAACAATAGCAGCACTGTTGCTGTCAACATTGCAGGCAGATGACTTGGCTGTCAAACAAGAAGGGGTCAAATATATCAAAATGTTAGGCAAAGAGCTTAAAACCAATCTCAAAGCCCATATGAAAGCAGATCCGAGTGGACTCGAAGCGATGGGGTTTTGTGCCTCAAAGGCTGAGGCGATTACCCAGGCGGTAAATGCAAAGCTGCCTGGAGGTGTGCATGTCAGAAGAACAGCCTTGCAAACCAGAAGTGAAAAAAATACTCCAGATACTACAGATATCAAAGTGATGCAGGCATACAAAGCAAAAGCTGATGCAAAAAAGCTGGATCCAAAAGATATACAAGTAGTGGAAAAAGAGGGTGTTTACCGTGTGTATAAACCACTCTTGATCAAACCTGTCTGCATGAAATGTCATGGAGATGAAGCAAAGATATCAGGCGATATCAAAGCGGTCATCAAAAAAATGTATCCAACAGATATGGCCACAGGATTTAAAGTGGGTGATTTTAGAGGTGTCATTGTCTCTGAGATAAAAAAATAATCTTGCTGCTTTTTTTGGGTAGATTTGGCTTATCATGACAAGGGTGGTCAGGATTTAGCAGTTTATTTTTACACTTTGATACCTTTTTATATGTTCAGGTATCAGTTTTGCATATAAAATATACAAGAGACTTGATAGATAGATATGCCTGATAGGATATAATCTGTACGTTAAGTGTGGAATGCAAGTGAGTCTTTTCATTCACTTGCAGAATCCATTATACAATCCATAGGCGAAGGAACATATATATGCCATACATATTATGAAAACCATACTGCTTTCACGCAACGATTATACAGATTCCATAGCTACCATCAGTGATTCAAAAAGCAGACGTTTTGGAGAAAAATCACTGGAATGGTGGGATAGACATTTCAGCTGGAAAAAGAATAAATGTCTTGTTCTTGTCGATGCAGAAGAACAGCACCTTGCATACTTGTTTGGGATAAATGACCGTTATATGCAATATCTGACAATTCATAATCTCTTTACGCCTTTGGTGCATAGAAAACAAGGGAATGCCAGAGAATTGTTGACGCAGCAGTTTGAGATGAGTCTTGTGAAAAATGTAAAACGTTTTAAACTTTGTGCAGTACCACAGGCATTGAAATTTTATGACAAACTGGGTTTTATCTACTGGGGAATCAATACAGCCGGTGATTATTACTGTGATTTGCCCTTACCCAAAGATGGTCTAAAAGGTGTTAATATGATGGTACAAAACAGTACCAATGAAGAGCTCATTGGAAACAAAATACAGACTATTCAAAAGCGTACCCAGCAAAATGGTGAATGTCTGACTGACGCAGAAACTAAACAATTTACTGCAGACAAAAAATGGCTTGGGAAAAAGTACCGTCATAAGGTTATTGATAATTTTATCTAAGCAGCCGGTGTGCAATCATACCCTGTATGACAGCACCGAGAATGGTAAAAGTGACTAAAAAAAGTGTAAAGAGCACACCGAAGTAACCTGCCAGTATCGGCAGCCAGGGTAATTTGATCGAGCGTGCGTAGATGAAGGCTACGATCAGGCCGTTATGTGCACCATGCTGGCGCAGATCATTTAGCATCGGATACCAGACATAACCTGGACCATGGCTTAAAATACCTGCGATCACAGCGATGATCCATCCTCTCAGACCACTCTCCTCCCCCAGATGTGCAGCGATTTTTTTGGGGTTGAGATAACTGTTGATCAGTGCCATCAGCAGCGTCACCAGTAACAAAATAGAGATGATCAGTTTCATGATAGCTGCACTGTTCTCAAATGCGATATTTGCTTTATCAGGAGAAATAACAGCTGCGATGCTATAGAGAAGTACTACGACAAAGAGCATAGTAAAACCGATAGTTAGTTGCTGTTTTTGTTGTTTTGAAACTTTGTCAGAACGCCTCATGCTGTCACTCTCAGATAGCTGTATGTCATCACAAATGACAGAAGCATCGCAAAAAGCAATGCCAGAAGATTTCGTATCACTGTAAAGCGTCTGCCAAAGAGTGAAAACTCCAGCGGTAACTGCACCAGACCCAATGTCACAAAGGCGAGGATGAATGCGCTGATGGCATAGAGGGAGATCCCTTTGGAGAGGAGTTCAGATCCTATGACATAGCTGACAACGGGCTGTCCGACCGACAACGAGCCGCTGAGTGTACTGATGACGATATCATGTAGGATGCTTCCGTTGAAGAGTGCCTGGAGCATCTGGGTAGTAACAAAGGCATGAAAAAGTCCTGCCAGGCCTACGACGGCCAGCAGCATCGGTGAAATCGTAGCTATCGTGACTGCAGCTTTTTTGAGTGTTTTGCGCAAAGGAAGAGGCGCGGGTGTTTTAGGCTTCATAGGTCAGTTCGCTTTTATCATTTTTATACTTGATATATGTGCAACAACTGTTCCTGCCTTTTGAGCCTGTCTGGACAGGTATAAAGAATTGCGAAATGCTAACTTACCATATCATATATCCTAGTTTCAGAGTGAGTCCATCATGCAAATCTTCATCTCCTATTCTTCTTTGATAGTTTAGTGTTGTAAAGAATTGCTTGTTTATTTTATAGTAAAATGAAGTCGAGAGAGTATGGAAAGTTTCTTCATATTTAAATTTACTACGGCTATAGGTATAAG
>JANTGR010000200.1 GCA_024762875.1 Sulfurospirillum sp. | reverse complement strand
TGGTCGGAAAAAATGCCGTGCTACTGGTGGATTTTGCCAATGAAGCTGTTGAAAAAGGTAAAAATGCCCAGGATGCACTGATTGAAGCAGGTGAAAAGAGGCTGCGTCCGATCTTGATGACTACTATCGCGATGATCTTTGCGATGCTGCCTCTGGCACTGAGTAACTCGCTGGGAAGTGAGACGAAAGCCCCAATGGCTATCGCTGTCATTGGAGGACTTTTAAGTTCAATGTTTTTGACTTTGCTTGTGGTTCCCGTGATTTATCGGATGATCAATCCAGTTGATAGATGGATGAGAAAGTTTTATGAGGGTAAAATAGAGTAAAGGTAAACTAACATGAAAATTCTAAAAAAATACTGGGTGGCAATAGTTGCGGCAGTGCTGATTATACTGGCAGGTGTGATGATTTGGAAAACACTGCATCCTAAAACACTACCAGATAATTTGATAGAAGGAACCGGGCGTATGGATGGTGATCTGATCAATCTGAATACAAAATATCCAGGACGTGTTGAGACAATAAACATCGATGATGGTACCGTTGTCAAGAAAGGAATGGTCGTTGCTATTCTTGGAAGCAAAGAGTATGAAGCACAAAGAGAACAGATAGAAGCACAGATCAGAGCTCAGCAAAAAACACTGGAAGCCAAGATAATTGACCTGGATGTTGCCAAAAAGACTATTCCATCAGGATTGGAAAAAGCAAAAGAGCAGTTGAAATCAGTCAAGACGAAGCTAAACGTTGTGGGCGCCAATATAAAGGTTCAACAAAGTGTATTGAATCAGGCAGAAAGAGATTATAAACGCTATAAATTTCTCTATAAAAGCAAAGCAATTGATTCTCATGCTTTTGAGCTTGCCAAACTCAAATACGACACACAAAGGCATCAATATGACGCACTGCTCCTACAGCGTAATGAGATCAAGTCAGCAATTGAAGTAGCCAAAAGTACGGTGGAAGAAGCAAAGGCATCGCAGAAGAAAATTCTCTCCATCCAATCTTCCATCGAAGCATTGAAGGAAAGTATCGAGGCATCCAAAGCATCAAAATCGCAAGTAGAATCCATCATTGCAGAATTAACACTAAAATCACCAATATCTGGTTATGCAATTGAAAAAATTGCAAATAGCGGTGAGGTGATTGGTGTGGGAATGCCCGTAGCAACACTAATAGATCCACATTCGCTTTATTTGAAGATTTTTGTAGATACACTGCAAAATGGCAAGATCAAGGTAGGTAACAAAGCTTTGATCTTTCTTGATGCCTACCCGGATAGAGCCATACAGGCCAAAGTGGTGCATATAGCCCAAAAAGCTGAGTTCACACCCAAAGAGGTGAGCGTGCGAAGTGACAGGATACAGCGTGTATTTGCTGTTCATCTTAAACCACTGGAGGTTGATCCTCTTTTGAAATTGGGAATTCCAGCGATTGGCGTCATCTCTATAGATGGCAAAGGTTTACCTAAATCACTCAATAATATACCGGTATTATGAAAAATATAGACAAAAACGTACTGATGTTGGGCTGGGTAAGTTTTTTTACCGATATGGCATCTGCTATGATCAATCCTATTTTACCTATTTTTGTTGTAGTAGTGTTGCATGAGGGGATGGATAAACTGGGGATCATTGTTGCTTTGGCGACCTTTGTTTCCTATGCCTTGCGTCTGGTTTCTGGATATATTTCCGACCGGTACGGTATTGTCAAACCGTTGGTAGTGGGAGGATATGCACTCTCTGCGCTTAGTAAACCTCTTCTAGGGATGAGTCAGGGATATATGAGTGTTGCTGCCATCAAAGCCTTTGAACGGCTGGGTAAGGGGCTGCGCTCAGCACCCAAAGACTTAATGATTTCATCATACAGTAAATCCAATGCTTCGGGGAAGACTTTTGGATTTCATAAGACGCTGGATATTGCCGGAGAGCTTAGCGGTATTTTGATTCTTTTTGGACTGCTTTGGTATTTTGGTCAGAGTGAAACGGTAATACGGGCAATCTTTTATGCAACCTTGATTCCAGGATTGATTGGGCTTGGGCTTATTACATTTTTTGTGCGTGATATTCCCAGACAAAAATCTGTTTCCAAGCAATCATTTGCTTTGAGCGAAAATGACAAAAAAGCTATAGGGTCACTCTTTTTTTATTTTTTCTTTCTACTTTTTATCTTCTCTGATGCCTTTTTTACCATGCAGGCCAAAGAAGTAGGTATCAGCACAACATTTATTCCTTTGCTTTTTGCCGTTTCAGCAGGTGTACAGACTCTGACCAGTTATGGTTTTGGTATTTTTATTGATCGTTTTGGAGCCAAGCGTATTCTGATATTTGCTTATATTTGTGGTGTAACTGCCCAGCTGTTTCTATATCTTCAGGATCCGATTTTAACCTGGGTTGCCTATGCATTTTTGGGTCTATTTACGGTGGCTTCACTCAATGCCAATCGGGCTTTCATTTCAGAATATGCTGACAATAGAGGCTCTGTATATGGTGTTTTTTATGCCGGTGTAGCACTTTTTGCTGCAGTGGGGGCTTATATCAGTGGTATGATTTGGGAGCATTTTGGCATGCATGCGACACTCATGTTTTCACTGGGAGGCACATTGTTGCTGACACTTCTTTTTATCGGGAGTCGCTATGGCCGACCTTGAAGTAAAGAGCGTCACTGTATCTTATAAAAATAGAATCGGGATTAAAAATACTTCCCTGCAAGCTAATAGTGGTGAAATAGTTGGATTTATTGGTGCAGATGGTTC
>JANTGR010000199.1 GCA_024762875.1 Sulfurospirillum sp. | reverse complement strand
ATGAAGATCCTGTGACAGGTTCGGCCTATACGCAGCTTGTACCCTACTGGAGTGAGAGATTGTCAAAGAAAGAACTCACTTCCAAGCAGGTTTCAAAACGCGGCGGGGAGCTGTGGTGTAAGCTTCAAGGTGATCGTGTTTTGATCAAAGGCAAAGCAGTCAAAGTAATTGAGGGGGTATTTTATCATGATAAAAAATTATAAAAAGGTTAAAGCGCTGATTGAGGCATTTGTCTCGGAAAATCTGGAGGATAACAAAGAGGTACTTTCCTATCTGGAGAGGCTCAAAGATGAAAATCCGGAGAGGATTGAAAATGCACAAAATCTTGAACTTTTGGCTTCAGCCATCATCTATGTCTATCTAAGAGAGCATAGACTTAACGGCAGAGGGGGAATTACTACTAAAGATGTTGCAGGCTTTTTTGGTATCAAAGCATCAGCGATAACCCAAAAGGTTTTTGATGTGGAGTTTTGGATCAACGGCGGCGAAATGATGTTACGAAGAGCAGAACCGTATACGTTTTATGATAAGGACAGGTTCAAAGTCAATGAAATGTACTGGGACTTTTTGGAGAGCGGGGAAGCTGAAGATATTAAAAAAAGTATCAAAATCCTGAAAAATATCATCAAAAAAGATCCGGATTTTTTTGACCCTTATGTGACGCTGCATGAATATTATCTTGAAGATGAAGAAAAACATAAAGCGGTACAAATTCTTCAAGAGGGGTATCGCAGGGCGATTGATCTTATCATGTTAGATGGAAGATTTCCGGATGAGCTGCCATGGTTAGCGCTTGAAAACAGGCATATCATCAGAATGCTTTTTAACTTTGCTAACTTTTTATGGATGGTCGAAGAGAAAAAGGAGGCGATGAATATATTTCAACTATTACTGCATTCAAATAGTGATGACAATATCGGAGCACGTTATGCAATTGTTGCGATACTTGAAGGATATGAATCGATATATGAATATGAAGCGCAGTTTGAAACAGATGGCGGTATGGGGCTTGATGCCATGGCAGTGGAGAAGTGGTTTTGGGATAAAGCGCCAAAACATAAAGATGCTATCGGCTGGTGGATAGATGAGGTAGAGAATTAAATAATTTTTAGGATTTAACACTTTTTCGACACTTTTTTACAGTATCATAACTTTAAATATTTTTTAAAGGAGCTGTCATGCGGATATTTTTAAAGTGTTTAAGTGTTTTAAGTGCTGCAGTTTTATTGAGCGGATGTTCAGGAAGCAGCGGTGTAAATAATGATATTGCATCTGCAGAATCAAAATTGGAGCGAAATCTGACTCCAAATGTAGACGATGGAGAGCTTAAGGTGTTAGCATCCAATAACAATGCATTTGCATTTGATATGTTTGCAAAACTTCAGGCTTCAGAGAGTGGTAATCTCTTTTTTTCACCCTATAGTATCTCTGAAGCATTGGCGATGACTTATGCCGGTGCAAACGCCGATACAAAAGCGCAGATGGCACAGGCACTTCATTTTGATAGAAATGATACACGTTTACATAATGACTTCAATGCCCTTGATCTGCACCTAAACTATAGTGATACCAATTATACTTTTAGTGTCGCCAACTCATTATGGGCACAACAGGGATACGAATTTGTACCTGCATATCTTGATACGATCAAGGTAAATTACGGTGCAGGTGTCAATCTGGTAGATTTTCAACAGCAGACTGAAAAAGCAAGAGTCGCTATCAATAGCTGGGTTGAGGAGAAGACAAAGCAAAATATCAAAAATTTGATACCTCAAGGTGTACTTAGCAGCAATACGAAACTGGTTTTGACCAATGCGGTTTATTTCAAGGGAATGTGGGCAAACCAATTTGAAGAGGCGGTGACCAGAGACGCTGTGTTTACCAGGCTGGACGGCAGCACCAAAGAGACGCCGATGATGCGTCAGCAAGAGGCTTTTGCTTACACTGAGACAGAGCGTTATCAGGCGATTGAGCTGCCTTATAAAAATAATCGCACTTCAATGGTAGTGCTTTTGCCAAAAGAGAACAAACACAGTGAAGTGCTTTCAGGTATAGAGGCTATCTATGCTGAAGCTGTTTCTGCATTTGCGATGGAGTCGGTTGATCTTAAACTGCCAAAGTTTAAATTTACAACCGGTTTATATCAACTCACACCCCATTTTCAGACAATGGGTATGATAGATGCATTTACTTCAAATGCGGATTTTAGCAAGATGAGTATTTCATCAGAGCTTATGATTGCAGCAATCCTGCATAAGGCATTTGTGAGTGTAGATGAAGAGGGGACTGAAGCGGCTGCCGCAACGGCAGTGATCATGAATGACACTGCAGCACCGGCTGCACCAAAAGAGATGTTTGTAGAGAGACCATTTCTCTTTTTTATCAAAGACCAAAAAAGTGACCAGATCCTTTTTACTGGTCTAGTGGAAGAGCCGGTTCTTTAACCCCTATTTTGCACTTGCAACGGTTTTATTATACAATGCTCTATAAACTTTAAGGAGCATTGTATGGCAGTGAAGTTTGAAGCACTTAACCAAGAGCATATCGATTTTATCAATAACCAGCACATATTTTTTATAGGTTCAGCCGGATGTGAGGGGCTTATCAATGTCTCACCAAAAGGGATGGATACACTTAAAGTAATCGATGAAAATAAGATCATCTGGCTCAATCACACCGGAAGCGGCAATGAAACCTCTACCCATGTACAGGAGAACGGACGCATGACTATCATGTGGTGTTCCTTTGACAAAAAGCCGCTTAT
>JANTGR010000198.1 GCA_024762875.1 Sulfurospirillum sp. | reverse complement strand
AGATAAGTCAAACTCTTTTGATAGGTTTTTTCAGCAAAACCTTCAAGTTCCTGCCGTGACAATGTCTCTTGTGAATGTTTATCATACGTACCAAAAGAGAGTGTTTCCAGTATCTTGTTGAGCTTATCCTGAAACATTTCATCAGCACCCTTTTGTTTAGAGATCTCCTGCGAAATCTTGATATAATTGTCTGAGTTTTTATAGGCCTGGTATCCAAAAAAGGATAAAAGTGATATGACTAAAAAAGTAAAAAATATAAGGATTGTAGTTTTCATGCCTGCATTGTAGCACAAAATAGAGCAAAAAGGGAAAATCCCCTTCTGCCAAATAGTGAGATGATTATCTTTTTGAGAACTGAGGACTTCTTCTCGCTTTTCTTCGACCAAATTTCTTTCTTTCAACTGTTCTAGAATCTCTAGTTAAAAGACCTTCTGGTTTAAGTAGTGCTCTAAAGTCAGCATCATACTGTACCAAAGCTCTTGAAATACCATGTCGAAGGGCATCAGCCTGTGCTGAAAAACCACCACCAAGTGTTGTAGCAATGATATCGATTGATTGTTCTTGTTTTGTCAGAACCAATGGTTGCATAACTCTTTTTTTAATCATATCAAGACCACCCAACCATTCATCAAGTGTTTGACCATTAATAGCCATTTTACCACTTCCCGGAGTGATCCATACTTTTGCGATAGCTGTTTTTCTTTTACCTGTTGCGTAGATTTTTGCCATGTTTATTTACCTTTACTTACTTGTGCTGTGTGAGGGTGTTCTTCGCCAGCATATACTTTTAATTTTTTTAACATCTCTTTACCAAGGTTAGACTTTGGAAGCATACCACGTGCGCCCAGTTTAAAGAGTTTTAATGGATTTTCCTCAAGTAATTCACCAAATTTTTTACTTTTTGTACTACCAAAGTATCCTGAGTGTGTATGATAAAGTTTACTGTCAAGTTTTGTACCTGTTACTTCTACTTTATCTGCGTTGATGATGACTACATAGTCACCACAGTCAACATTTGGTGTATACGAAGGCTTATGCTTTCCTCTTAAAAGTGTTGCTACTTCTGTCAATACACGACCAAATTTTTTACCTTTTGCATCGATAACATGCCATTCTCTTTCAACTTCATTGGCTTTTACCATTTTTGTTAATTTCATCATTGAAACCTTTTTTATTTTATTATCATCTTGGTCAGAGGCAAAGCCCCTAACTAATTCACGCGCTACTGAAGCTTTGGCCTTTGCCAAGAACTTATCTATTTGTCATCTTGATAGAGAGCAAAGCTCCCTATCAATTCACACGCTACTAAAGCTTTGGCTATCGCCAAGAACTTTTTAAATAGAAATGGGAGTATAGTGAAGTATAGCTTATGTTTTACTTAAATTAAGTGATTTTTAAGATTTTATATTTCAAAAAGAGTCAGCGCTGCCTTTCTAATCAAAAAGAAGTGTTTTTAATGCCTCAAAAATATTGTAATCCTCTTTTTTACAATGGTCAATGATGATGAACTTATTGAGCATTTTCATAAACTCCATCAATTTATACTTATCATTGCCTAATTCATCTTTAATGATTTTTGCATTTTTTTCCATATTTTCTTTGATAAAGGTAGAATCCTCAAAAAGCTTTTTCGCTTCTTTCTCATCTATATGAAACTCTTCTTTAAAAATATCACAGAATTTGCACAATGCATCCCGCTTTTTTACATCAGCATAATTGACGATACTGCACACCATTTCAGCACTTGCTTTTTTAAATCTTTCCGGATTTTTAGGATCAAAGACACTGTCCGTTTCACCCAATGAATCAATCCACTTTTTTATCTCTAAAGGCATTGTCTTTCTCCTCGATTTTTGCCTATTATACCATATTCTTCATACAATATTACACCGTGACCAGTTCTATTTCTCCATCGCGGATATAACACAGATAGGCCAAAACTTCTTTATCCATGATTTGTGTCATCGCTTCTTTATAATAACGTACCTGCTTGAAATGTTCCGACTGCGCCAACTGCGAACTCTTATAGTCAATCACCACAACCGTATGCTCTTTTTCAACCAACAGATCAATCTGCTTTAACTCTCCCTTATACGCTATAGGCTGTTCTTTGTGACACTTACCATTAGTCAGTTCCAAAAAGCTCTCATCACACAGCAACCTCTCCACTCTCTCTTTTATCATCTCTGCTTCACCTGCTTGAAGCAGCATTTCAAAGCGGTTTTTCATGGCCCAGTATGCCTCATCAAGATAGGCAGGTTCAAATGCTTTTATCACTTCCATCGTATAGTGCAGTGCCAATCCAAAGTTGATTGCCTGGATATTATCCCTGGCTTCTTTTTCCTGCTTGATTTTCTCTTCCTGCGCCCCGACTTTCGGTGGTTGATAGACAAAGGGTTTTGTGGCAGAAGAGAGAAACTCTTTTTGAGATACTTGCAGATTGCCGTAACTGCCTGTACCAAGAGCAAGATTGTCAAAGGTTGAATCTTTGATTTTTTTACAGATAATCAGTGATTCTTTTGCCCGTGTAAAAGCGACATACTGGACATTGAGCTCATCCTCACCTACCAGTTTTTTTTCCTTTTCCAAGGCAAGAGCATACGCTTCATCCACACAGGCACGCCCGCTGAACTTCACATACAGCTCTTTTAGATAAATATCATCATACTCAAATACCATACTTGATTTGTCATGGCTTTTCTTTTTAAACCTGTCTGCCACAAGCACATGTTCAAACTCCAGGCCTTTGGATTTGTGGATCGTCAATATAC
>JANTGR010000197.1 GCA_024762875.1 Sulfurospirillum sp. | reverse complement strand
GCACGGCTGTCACCGGCAGAAGAGTGGATCAAATACGCTTTGGCATCTTCATCTATCACAAAACTGATCTCTCTTTGTACCTTCTCGACCAATTGAGCCAAATCTTCAAAACTCAGTGGCTTAAACTCAAAAAGCATAGAGCGGGAACGGATCCCTGATGTCAATGTAAAATAGGGATTTTCCGTAGAGGCACCAATAATAATGGCTTCATTGTTTTCCATTGGAATCAATAACACTTCCTGCTGAGTTTTACTTAGACGATGCACCTCATCCACAAAGATAACGGGCTTGACCAATGCCCCTTTATGTGTTGTAAAAATTTTTCTAAATTGTTCCACCTTCAAACTGGTTGCATCCAGTTCATAATACGGTGCATCCAATTCACTGGCTATGATTTTTGCCATAGTCGTTTTACCGCAGCCTGGAGGACCATAAAAAAAAGAGTGCGGCATCTGGCCTTTTTTTAGCAGTTTGTAAAAAGCCGCATCTTCAGAAACCAAGTGTTTCTGACCTATCACCTCCTCTATCGTTTTGGGGCGAAAGTAGCGGCTCAGATTTTGCATGTTTATTCTCTTTCTTTTCTTTTCTCTTTTGCTTTGGCAATTTTTAAACCGTCCAAAAAGGTATGCAGGGAGTGGTATTCACTTTTTGAAAGAAAACGGTGTTTGCCGCTAGGCAAAGAATCCAAACTGATCCCACCAAATTCAACACGTTTCAAATCAGTCACTTCTGCATCAAAATAACCGAAAAATCTCCTCAATTCTCTATTTTGTCCTTCTGATATACTCACTCTCAATCTAGAAAAAGTAGGTGCATTTTTGATGATTTTATAGTGATTAAAGGGTGCAAAATCCATCGAAGTGATTTTGCTTTTTTCATGGGCACCTTTGGTCGCTACATCTGCATGCAGTCCACGTTTCATCGCTTCTTCCATCGCTTCAGTGACAGGCCCTTTTATCTTCACATAATAGACTCTCTCCAGATTACTGCCCATCAACACCGTTGCAACTTCCGGTGAATCCGTCATCAATAACAACCCTTCACTGGCAAAATCCAGACGGCCGATGGGAAGATAGTGATGGTATCGTTTTGAAAAGTTGTCAAATATGGTTTTTCGGCCACGATCATCTTTTTTCGTCACCAATTCGCCTTTGCGTTTATGATATACCAGGACAGTAAATTCATTTTTACGATGTACAAAACGACCGTTAAGGTAAACTTTGTCACCTTTCATCACTTTTTTTGAAAGATCTTCTATCACAACACCCTTCATTTTCACTTTTCCTGCTTTGATTAGTTCATCTGCTTCCCGACGCGAATGCTTGGTATTGTGTGATAAAAATTTATTGAGTCGAATACCCTCTTCTTCACTCATTTTAATCTCCTTCTGCCTAAAAGCAAAATCTTGATCTTGTCAAGCATATTTTTCATTTTATTCCTGCTTCTACCAAGTCGTGTATATGCAGCACGCCTTTGATTTTATGGTTTTTGTCTGTAATGACGAGGTGTTGTAGCTTATATTCTTCTACCATTTTAATCGCATCACTTGCCAGCATATTTTCATCATCCACAAAACGCGGTGTTTTCGTCGCATAAGTCATCACCGTATTATCCAGCGAAAATCCCTCTTTCATCAATGCCCGTCTGAGATCCCCATCACTCAAAACACCTTCCAGATGACCTTTGCTATCAGCAATCAAAACATTGCCCAGTCGTCCTTCACTCATCACGACAATTGCATCCTTTAGGGGTGTTGTTGCCTCTACTATCGGCAACGCTTCACTTCTCATCATATCTTTTATTTTCACAAAAAGTTGTTTTCCCAAAGAACCGCCAGGATGAAAAGAAGCAAAATCCTCTTTTTGAAAATCACGCTTTTTCATCAGGCAGACGGCCAGGGCATCACCAAGCGCCATTGTTAAAGTTGTTGACGAGGTGGGAGCGACATTTAAAGGACAGGCTTCTTTCTCTATCATGATAGGCAAAAAAGCATCACTGTAGCGTCCAAGTGTAGAGTTTTTATCTTTTGCCATACCAATAAGCGGAATATCAAAACGTTTGACATGGGGAAGAATTTTAATCAATTCTTCACTCTCTCCGCTATATGAGATTGCCAACAGGGCATCTTCTTTGCCTATCATACCAAAATCACCATGCATTGCTTCAGTGGGATGCAGAAAAAAACTGCTTGTGCCGGTACTGGCAAAAGTTGCTGCCATTTTTGATGCGACCAGACCGCTTTTGCCCACTCCGGTGATAATCAGTTTCCCTTTGATCCCAAAAACAAGATCAACGATGGCTTCTATCTCCTGCCCCAGCCTCGAACTTGCCTGTTCAAGTTCTTTGGCTTCAGTGAGAAGTACCTCTTTGGCAATCTCTATGTAATCCATACATCCTCCTTACATTAGGAATATTGTTGGCACAATTGTAGGGTATTTTTTCTTTTTTCTAAATATATGTTTTCGCACTACTTGTCTCAATGCATTTTCAATTACTTTTTGATCCCCTAATGAATCTTCCGCTGCATTGATAAGATATTGATCCAGGATATCTTCAATCTCTTTTGAAAAAGCTTTATCCCGTCTATCAGGTACAATTCCATACGTTTTTACAATTGGTTTATTAATGACTTTTTTGCTTTGTTTGTCAATTTGGGCTACAAACATCACAACCCCTGATTCAGCTAAATTTTGTCTGTCAATCACAATATCATCATCAATTTGTTTATTGAGTTGATTGTCGATATATGTTTTACCGGCTTTAACCGTGCCGACTTTTTTAACATACTTGGGTGT
>JANTGR010000196.1 GCA_024762875.1 Sulfurospirillum sp. | reverse complement strand
CAAAGCGGCAAGACATTTGACGTCAACTTTGTACCCCATCTCATACCTGCTACCCGTGGAGAAATGATCGATGCGTATATGTTGTTAAAAGAGGAAATTGATCCGATTGAAATCTTGCGTACATTTTATAAGGATGAGAAATTTGTACGTATTTTTGATAAACCCGTTGATATCAAATCATGTTCCGGTACCAATTTTTGTGATATTTTTGCAAAAGTAGCAGGCAACAAGCTCTATCTGAATGCTGCAGTAGATAACATCCTGCGCGGTGCCTCCTCGCAAGCAGTACTCAATGCCAATCTCATGTGCGGCTTTGAAGAAGATCTGGCGATACCGTTTATCAGCTATGCACCATGACCATACTCAAAGATGATGCACTCATCATCGCTGATGCGCACTATCAAGTAGATGTTCGGGAAGACTTTTATACTTTTCTTCTGGCCTTAAAAGAAAAAAAGATCCACACTTCCCAGCTTATCATGATAGGCGATATGTTTGACCTGCTTGTAGGAGACATCGACTACACTATTTCACAAAATCAACATGTCATCAATCTCATCAATCAACTCTCCCAAACAAATGAGATTCTCTATTTTGAAGGAAATCATGATTTTGATCTCCAATGCCTCTTTCCCAAAGTACAAGTCATCCCCCTTTCCAGGCAGCCTCTTCATTGTCTCTATCATGATAGAAGTATCGCTCTCTCCCATGGCGACCTCTATCAAGGCAAGGGCTATCAACTCTATACTCTATGCATACGCAATCCTTTTGTATTAAGATTATTGAATTTTATCGATAAAAAAGGTGATAATTTCATCTCAAAAAACATCCTTCTAAAACAAAAAAATAAAAAACTTTGCAAAAAAATAGAAAATTTTTCTCAAATGATTAAACAAAAATCCAAAAAATACGATATTGCTACTAACAGATTCGATGTTATCTGCGAAGGACACTATCATATAGACGAAGATTTTGTGTTTGGCAACTGCCTTTACAAAATCTTTGCTTCTTATGCCTGTGGCAATATCTATTTTAGACTACACTTCAAAGATAGGATCGTATTTACACCACAAAAAGGTTAAATATGAATGATGACAACATCCTAAAAGTCGGTACAAACGAAATGGAGTTAGTCGATTTTAGACTACAACGCGTCACCGAAGAAGGTGTCTATGAAGGTATCTATGGTGTGAATGTCGCCAAAGTCAGAGAAATCATCAAACTCCCAAAACTCACAGAACTTCCTGGTGCTCCAGACTTTGTAGACGGCATTTTTGATTTACGGGGAGTAGTGATTCCTGTCATCAATTTGGCCAGTTGGATGCAGATTACACCACCTGATGATATCCATCTGCGTATCATCATCACGGAATTTAACAATATGCTGATTGGTTTTGCAGTACATGAAGCCAGAAGAATCCGACGTATCAATTGGGAAGATATTGAACCGGCATCATTTTCAGCTGCCGGTAACAGTAATTTTGACAAAACCAAGATTACCGGTGTCACCAAGATAGAAAACGATGAAGTATTGCTTATACTGGATCTTGAAAGTATCATAGAAGAGTTGGGATTTTATCAGCCTACAGTAGATAGCAGTGAAACTATCGAACAGTTTCATGGTACAGCTTTAATTCTGGATGACAGCCCCACTGCCAGAAAAATCGTTAAAAATGCAATGCAGAAAATGGGTCTTAATGTTGTCGAAGCAGCTGATGGTGTTTCCGGTTTGGAGAAACTGGAAGATTTACACCGTGTTTTTGGTGATAGACTGCAGAGTGAACTGCGTGTGATCATCTCTGATGTTGAGATGCCGAAGATGGATGGTTTTCATTTTGCATCCAACTTCAAAAAAGATCCAAGATTTAAAGATATTCCTCTTGTCTTTAACTCTTCTATTTCTGATCACTTCAGCGACATTAGAGGAAAAGAAGCCGGTGCAAACGCCTATTTAACAAAATTTGATGCTGAGAAATTTTTTACACAGGTAGCACTTGCCATACATAGTAACGAAAATCAATTAGCAGTAACGGCATAAAAGGAGAAATAATGGATGATTTACAAGAAATATTAGAAGACTTTTTAGTTGAAGCATTTGAACTCCTTGAGCAAATGGATCAGGATTTGGTTGAGCTTGAAAACAATCCTGAAGATTTGGAACTCTTAAATTCCATCTTTAGAGTTGCCCACACCGTGAAAGGTTCAAGTTCATTTTTGAACTTCGATATTTTGACACAATTAACGCACCACATGGAAGATGTTCTCAACAAAGCCAGACGTGATGAACTCAAAATCACACCAGAAGTGATGGATGTTATCCTGGAATCAGTTGATATGATGAAAGCACTGCTTGAAGGTATTCAAGCTAGTGGTACAGACACAGAATGCGGTATAGAAATCGATGAAATATGTGCCAAGCTTGATGCCATTTCCAATGGCAAGCCACTAGAAGAGATCACTGTAGATGAAGTGGTTGAAAAGGCGGAAGAAGAAAGTTTTGAAGAATCCGATAGTGAAACAGTAGCAGAGGCAGCACCCATAGAAGAAGAAACAGCTTTTGATATCGATCAGGATTATTCTGAAATGAGTGATGAAGACGTCGAAGCAGAAATCCAGCGGCTTTTAGCAGAAAAAATGGCAGAAAAAGAGGCTAAAAAAGCAGCAAAAACACAAGAGAGCCCTGCTGGTGAAAATAGAGCAGAAGTGAAAGAAGAAGCCCCAAAAGCTCCAGAGCCAACACCTGCTCCACCCAAAGCACCAGCTGTAGTCGCTAAAAAAGAAGCCCCAAAAACTGAAAAAAAACAGCCTGCTGCAC
>JANTGR010000195.1 GCA_024762875.1 Sulfurospirillum sp. | reverse complement strand
CTGGGCTGGACGCACAGCGTCGATCTGCAAGAGGGAATAGAACGAATGTATAACTGGTACAAGGAACAATAATGAAAATTGCGATCGCGGGCACAGGATATGTCGGACTTTCAAACGGTATTTTGCTTTCTCAGCATCATGAAGTAATGGCACTCGACATTATCCCTGAGAAGGTACAGATGCTCAATAAAAAAAAGTCTCCCATTGAAGATACAGAGATCGAGGAGTATCTGCGGCGCGATGATCTCGATTTCAAAGCGACGCTGGACAAAGAATCGGCATACAGGGGTGCTGATTTCGTCATCATTGGCACACCTACCGATTACGATCCGGAGACCAACTACTTCAATACAAAAAGCATCGAGTATGTCATCGCGGATGTTCTTGCAGTCAATCCGGATGCGGTGATGGTGATCAAATCGACGATTCCGGTAGGGTATGTTGAGAAGGTCAAGGCGCAGTTTGACACGCAAAACATCCTTTTTTCCCCGGAGTTTCTGCGCGAGGGAAAAGCGCTCTATGACAATCTGTATCCATCCCGTATCATTGTTGGTGAAAAGAGCGAACGTGCACGGGTGTTTGCAGACCTACTTAAAGAGGGGGCTATCAAAGAGGATATCCCTACGCTCTTTACCGATTCGACTGAAGCCGAGGCCATCAAACTCTTCGCCAACACCTATTTGGCAATGCGCGTGGCTTATTTTAACGAACTTGATTCCTATGCTATGTCACATGGACTCAATCCCGCGGACATTATTGAGGGAGTCGGGCTTGATCCGCGTATCGGAACGCACTACAACAATCCATCGTTTGGCTATGGCGGCTACTGTCTTCCCAAAGACACCAAGCAGCTGCTTGCCAACTATCAGGATGTCCCCAGTAATATGATCCAGGCCATAGTAGATGCGAATACGACGCGCAAGGATTTCATCGCAGAATCGATTGTCAAAATGGGACCTAAAATTGTCGGGATTTATCGGCTTGTGATGAAAAGCGGTAGTGACAACTTTAGAAGCTCGGCAATTCAAGGAATTATGAAACGGATCAAAGCCAAAGGGATTGAAGTTATCATTTATGAGCCTGTGATGGAGGAGAAGACGTTTTTCAATTCCGAAGTCTACCGTGATCTGGAGGCATTCAAGCAACATGCCGATGTCATCATTGCCAATCGCCACGCGGATGAACTTGATGATGTGAAAGATAAGGTTTTCACACGGGATATTTTCGGTAAAGATTCGTAATACATATTTTGAAATGGATAAAATATATTTAGTTAACATATATGATAAATGTAATTCCTTTCAGTATTGGACATAAGTGCACAAGCATTGTTTTAATTTTAGGGATGGGTACATTATTTATGTAGTATTGTGTTAGAATGAGTAATAACTACTAAATATAATATTAATATTTTGCAGCAAATGGAGATAGAATGAAAGTTGGAATTATGCAACCATATTTTTTCCCTTATATCGCCTATTACCAACTGATAGAGGAGGTTGATACATATGTGATTGCAGATGATTTAAATTTTATTAAAAATGGATATATTAATAAAAATTCTATTTTACTTGACGGTAAACCTTTTAAAATTTCTTTGCAACTAAGGGGAGCAAGCCAAAACAAGCATATTAACCAGATTGAAGTTGGGGAAAACGGAAGCAGCCTACTAAGCACAATTCGCAATGCATATAAAAAGGCACCGTTTTTTGCAGATGTTTATCCATTGCTTGAAAAAATATTGTTAAATAATGATAAGAATTTGGGAACTTTTCTTGGGTTTTCTATCAAAGAAATTGTTGATTATTTAGACATACAAACGGAGATAGTTTATTCAAGTGAAATAGACAAGGATAATTCTTTAAAATTTGATGCTAGGATAATAGATATATGTCATCAGCTCGGTGCAGATCATTATATTAATGCTATTGGTGGGCAAAAATTGTATGATAAAAAAAGGTTCTTGCAGAATGGAGTTAAATTGAGTTTTTTGGAAACAGAGTATTTAGAGTATAGTCAATATAATAATGAATTTTTACCAAATCTATCTATGATAGATGTAATGATGTTCAATAGCAAGGAAGAAATTAATGGTATGTTGAAAAAATATCATATTTTATAAGAATAGTGTGTTTAAAAGAATATTGTTTAATGTTACAAAAATATATAATTTAGTTCAATTGTGATAACATAAAAAATTTAGCAAAGTAATTAATAGAAGGACAAATGATGAAAGGAATTGTTTTAGCAGGAGGAAGCGGAACAAGACTATATCCGATTACCCAGGGAGTCAGTAAACAATTACTGCCAATTTATGATAAGCCCATGATTTATTATCCACTTTCAATTCTTATGCTTGCAGGCATTAAGGATATTTTAATTATTTCAACCCCTTTGGATACACCTCGTTTTCAGGAGCTGTTGGATGATGGGTCCCAATGGGGGATATCTCTCTCCTACGCAGTTCAGCCAAGCCCGGATGGTTTGGCGCAGGCATTCATTATCGGCGAAGATTTCATACAAGACGATAATGTTTGTCTGATTCTTGGGGACAATATCTATTATGGTAGTGGACTCTATCCTCTTCTGGAGCGTGCCGTAAACCAAAAAGAGGGAGCCACAGTTTTCGGCTACAAGGTCAAAGACCCCGAGCGCTTCGGAGTCGTGGAGTTTGACCCTTCTCAGGGAAATAAGGCGATCTCATTGGAAGAGAAGCCCAAGGTACCCAAGTCGAAATACGCGATTACCGGACTCTATTTTTATGACAATGATGTCATAAAGATTGCCAAAAGCCTCAAACCTTCGAAGAGGGGTGAGCTTG
>JANTGR010000194.1 GCA_024762875.1 Sulfurospirillum sp. | reverse complement strand
ATACTCATGCTTCCGACTTCGGACGGCACGTGGCATATGCCGGCTAAAGAGACGATCTTCTATCCCAATGCACTTTTGATTGATCTGCACGAAGAATCACTGTTTCTGGATATGAACATCTTTTGTACCTATTTTCGGGGGATGGATGCACCGGCATATCTGGAGAGAGCGGGTGTCTGGTTTATCTCTGATCTGCGAGAGCCTGTCAGCAACTATAGTGAACTCTTTTTCGCATTGGCCGCAAACTGGCAAAAATATCACATGCTTTTGGTAGAAAAAAGAGTCGATAAAAGTTTTTTCGCTTCTTTGAAAGAGGCTGCATTTATCCCTGTCGGGAATCGGCTCGCAAGGCGGGATGAGGTGATTTTCGTTTCACATAGTGCGGAAGGGTATCAGCAGAAGCATTACCTTATGTATGCATTTAAACATCTGGATTTCGCGACAAACATGGAAATGGTAGAGGTTTTGGGACTGCGGCATATGGATTTTGACAAAGTTTCGGTGACAGCGTCTGTATTGAATCGCTTTATATACAATCCTGCCTTAACGATTGCGAATGTTTCCGAGGGTGCACGAGAGATACTTGATTTTATCATAGCATTTTTTGGGAAAGAGGAGTTGCCTGCACTGAAAGATTTCGAATTTGTCGCACGCAAAGGGGATGGACTGGAAAGGGTCTGTTTCAAGGAGTTGATATTTATCGATAGTGGGTCTCTCTATCATCTGATGCCGAAGCAGATGAAAAAGTCGATACTTTTTTTCCCACTTTTTGAAAAGAAATATGTCGATTTTTTTGCAGAGTTGGGCAAAAAATTGAGTGAGAATCTGCATATCTCATTGAATCACCATGGGCTTGAAACTTCAGATGAACGATTTGCGTTTTTTTTGCCCTATATTTCGGAGCTTTTGAAAACCGAATATGCGTTGGATTCTGATCTTGCGTCTTCCATTTTCTATGATGTGAAAGATTTGCATGTGAAATTTACATTGGGTGATATAGCGCATACTGAAAAGAAGGATTTCTTTGTCAAAGGAGATCACTGTTTTATAGAGAGTGCGATCAAGGAAAATCCACTAAAAGTGGCGCAGATGTACCAGAAGGTATGTGAAGCGGCAGTACAAAAACGTTTATCGGCATTTGCCTATGAGATAGAAAAGCTCCTGAAGGAGGGAGCGACTTTTTTGCGAACCAAAGGTATAGGAGCAAAGCGTGTGGCTGCATTTGAAAAAGAGTGTAAAGATTCCTGCCTCTTTACGCATGAGAAAAAAAGATTTTTTGAGCAAGAGGATGCTTTGAAAAAACGTGTCATTGACTATCTTATGGCACATAAAGATATATCTTTTAATCCATCCTTTTTACACAAAGGGTATGATTTTATAGAGAAATTAGATGGTAGAAAAGTCTATTGTTCCATCAAGGACAATATTGACGGGCAGTATATTTTCGATATGCGTATGGAAGAGATAGAAAAGGCTGAAAAAGAGGGGCAAAACTATAAAGTCTATCTCATCAAAGCCTTCGATGGTGATGCTCCTGTGTATGATGAAGTAGAAGATATCGCCCGACAGCTGAAAGAGGAGCGTATTTTGGTCTCCAAAGCCGGTTATCATTTGATCATGGTGCAAAGGGGTGCAGATGGTTGACAAACAGAAGATACGTGATCAGATCAGCGCGAAAGAGCGGGAGATCGAATCGTTAAGACAAAAGTTGCAGGAGAAAAACTACACTAAACAGATTTATGCCAATAAACTGGATGAACTGCATCTTGAAGAGGATATCATTCAAAAACTCGATCAGCTCAATAAACGTATAGACAAACTCGAATATGCGGCCCTGAATCACCGGAAAGAGTCACCGGAATATTTTACGTTTTTAGAGCAGCTGGAGCAGTTTCGTGATGATATCCGGAAAAAGGAGATGGGCCAAAAAGAACTTCAAAAATGGAAAGGATATGTAAATCGTGTTGAAAAACAGCTCAGGGAAAATCTGGAAGTTACTGCCAGAGAGAAGGCACAGATAGCGGCTTATTTACAGTATATGAAGCGCTTGATTGAAAATAGTGCCGACTATAAAGCACTGGAGAAACTGGAAAAAATTGACAAGGTCCAAAAGAGCAGTTTTGAACATATTCTTGGCATTCTGGATCGTTTTCCCTGGTATTTCACGATGATTATCGTACCCGTTTTTCTGGGATTTGCAACCGGCATGGCGGTCAACTATGTATCCAACTCTTTTTTAGGGAAAAAACCTGAACCCACAATGGAAGAACACAATGACAGCAGAATCATAAAGGCTATAGCGCAAAACAATCATCTGTTGTTAAAAGAGCTGCTGCATATTGTCAATGTTCCGTCACTGAGTACACTCGTACCGGTAGAAGGGGGAGAAGAGGTGATCCATTTTGGCAAAAAAGAGACACACTCCTATGAAGAACAGAAACTCATCGATCGTATCAAATCTTTGCCCTCGAATCAGCATTATGTTTGCGTGATAGAGGGGTATGCAAGTCAGGAGAAAATCTACAACAGAACAGATTTTAACAGCAACTACGAACTTGCTACTGCCAGAGCACTCAACACCAAATTTCTGATATTGAAAAATCTCAATCCGGATACTTTTTTACAATTTTTAATCAACACCAAAGTAGATGTACAAGCCAATAATGCAGAGGCCAGAAGGGTCGTCGTCACATTGTACCGGCGATAACAATCATTCAGTAATTGTATCAAAGCATGTAAGTTGAAAAATATGCTCTACCGGCATTAAAGTACTACTGCTATTGATCGATGCCCTGTTTCAAAACTTTTGCAAACGCTACACAAAAC
>JANTGR010000193.1 GCA_024762875.1 Sulfurospirillum sp. | reverse complement strand
GTTTGGTTTGATTTTTTTCCCACTTTGCAATCGCAAGGATATCTTCAAGCTTCACAATATCTCCATCATAATGGCGTAAAAGATTTTCTAGCAGTATGCGGATAGAAAAAGGAAGTATTTGAAGATTGACAGCATATATTTGAGCAAATTTTTCAAGTGAAAAATAGGTATAGCATTGATCATTTACCTGCACTGTTTTTTGGATCTGTGCCTGTTGCATAAGTGACTCCTTTTTGCATCATTATAGGGAGTTAGTATGTAGTGGGTGTGTAATTGAGCGTTCTGAACAAACACACTTATTCACTAAGGCTGCGCCGTAAAACGGCTGTAGAGTCGTTCACAAGTGTGTTTGTTCAGAACGCTCAATTATCAGTGGGTGTGCGAGCGCTATTAAATGCTCTTTTTCTGCACGTTTCATCTTTTTGATTGCATACTCCCTTTTAGAGGCAGCACTTCGGTTGATATGTACTTCAGTATAGACCAAGGTAACAGGTCGTCTTGCTTTGGTATATTTTGCTCCTTTATCAGAGTGGTTATGTTCATCGATACGTTTTTGTATATCTTTTGCGATACCGGCATAGTAAGTTGTATCCGCGCATACTACGATATAGACATGGTACATGCTGGATCTATCCATCAAGCATCTCTTTCATGATTGCTCTCTTTCTCTTCTGGCAAGTTCTCTCGCTTTGTCTTTTTTGCTTTTACGCTTTCCTTTGACAGGGGCTTTTCCTTTTTCTTTGACAGGAGCAGCACCGGTGAGTTCAAAACCCTTGATTTGCTCTTTTTCGATCTCCAGAGAGCAGCGTTTTTTGATCAGTGCAAAATGATCCTGGTCTTCATGCCCGATAAAAGTGATCGCTGTGCCAGACTTTCCTGCTCTGCCGGTTCTCCCGATACGGTGGGTATAGTCTGTTGCTGAGCGTGGAAGGTCATAGTTTATAACACAGTTCACATCATCTATATCCAATCCTCTGGCAGCGATATCGGTAGAAAAGAGGATACGGTTTTTCTTCTCTTTAAATGCCTGCAGTGTGCGTATGCGCTCTTCCTGATCAAGATCTCCGTGAAAGGATTCTGCCAAAAATCCATGTTTTCTAAACTTTACAGCGATATTATCTGCGGCTCTTTTGTTTGCCATAAAAACAAGTGTCAAGTTCCATTTGTACTGTTTAAGCAGGGCTCTCAGCAATGGACCTCTGTTGTCATGGTTGACTTCAATGGCACGTTGATGGATGCTCGCTATAGTGGGCTTTTCTGTATCGATTGAGACCTCTGTGGCTTCCTGGGTGATCTTGGAAGCAATGGTACGCATTTTGGAGGGATAAGTTGCAGAAAAAAGAAGGTTTTGACGTTTTGGGGGCAGGGCGTGCAGAATGAGATCAAGCTCCTGTTCAAAGCCAAAATCCAGCATTTTGTCAGCTTCATCAAGTACAAAAAATTGCAAATGTGAGAGATTCATCTGTTTTTTACTGAGAATATCCAGCATCCTTCCTGTCGTGGCGACAACGATATCACACCCTTGCTGGATAGTGTAGAGCTGATCACCAATACGCTCACCACCAATGAGAGCAACACTTTTAAGCGGCAGAGGGAGAGAAGCACCAAAACGTCTGAAATCTTCAGCGACCTGTAGTGTCAATTCTCTGGTCGGGGTCAAGATGAGTGCCTTTATCTTCGCTTTTCCTTCTCCTTTATGTTGGGAAATATACTGCAATATAGGCAAAACAAAACCGGCACTTTTACCACTGCCTGTTTCTGCTTTTGCCATGATGTCTTCTCCCCGAAGAATCAGGGGTATCACTTTTTCCTGTATGGGTGTAGGGATTTTAAATCCCTCTTTATCCAAGGAACGCAAGAGACTGGCATCAAGCCCCAGTTGTGAAAATTGCATGATTTGCTCTCCTTCATATCTGTGGCATCATTGTAAAGGTTTTTGGCTTTAAGGAGCCTATACTTTAAACAGCCACTACACAAATATTTCCTATAATGACAGCGGTATAAATAGCTATAAGGATCTATCATGAGAACAGATTTTGACACTTTTGCAGCACTGTATGAACAGATGCAAGTCTCAGGGGACAACAGAACCTTTTTGAACCATCTTGAAGAAAATCACTGGAAAACCTATTCCAAAAAGGAATTTTTACAAACAGTGCGTTATCTGGCACTGGCATTTGAAGCCCAGGGATGGAGAGGAAAACAGGTGGCCATAGCCATAACGCCTTCGATATACTGGGTGATGATTGATTATGCTTTGATGCTCAGTGGCAGTGTGAGTGTCCCCCTTTTTACCAATATTTCCACAAAAAATATGCGCTTTGAGCTTGAAGATGCAGATGTGCAGACGGTATTTACACAAACAAGTGAACAAGAAGCACTGATAAAGGAGATAAACAGCACGATAACCTGTATCGATATCGATACAACAGATGCTGATCGCCCATCACTACAGACCTTTATCATGATAGGTAAAGAACGCGATAAACACTATCCTGATGATTTTGACAAGATACTATCCAAAATCAAGCCCGATGATGTGGTGACGATTGTCTATACCTCGGGGACATCGGGGCTGCCAAAAGGTGTAGAACTCAGCCATACCAATCTGATCTCCCAGATTCAAGATACAGCTATCAAGTATCACTTTGATCCCCACACGCAGAGGGCTCTGAGTTTCTTACCGCTGGCACATATCTTTGAGCGTATGGTGATGCATTTTTATCTTTATACCGGAATCTCTATCTATTTTGCCGATGATGTCAAAAATGTAGGCAAGCTATTAAATGAAGTGCATCCGACAGTCATGACCGTTGTACCCAGGCTACTGGA
>JANTGR010000192.1 GCA_024762875.1 Sulfurospirillum sp. | reverse complement strand
ATAGGCGCTTGTGCATTGATCGCCTCATCCTCTTTGATCTTCAAATATTCTGCTTGTGCATGTTTAAGATTTTCAGTTTGCTCTGCTTTTTGACTGCACCCCGTAAATAACAGCAATCCTAAAAGTACACTATTTATCATAGTTTTCATGCATTCTCCTCCTACTCTTTAATCGTCATAAACTCTTTTTGAAGTGTTTTGACTTCACTGCTTAGTTTATCGACTTCCATCTGCGCTTTGGCATTTTGTGCTTTCTTTTCTGCTAACTTTGCCGTGATATAGGCTTTTTGCGCCGCTTGTCTAGCCTCTTCATATGCTTTATTATCCATACTTATTTTACTCTGTTGAAACTGTTCTTGCGCCAAAGCAAATGTCTTTGGCGATAATCTTTTTGCATCTGCATCTTTTGCTTTTAAAAGTGCTATTTTTGCATTTGAGATATCCTCTAAAGGGGGCTTTTTTGCTGCACACCCGCCCAACATCAAAATTCCAACTGCTATACAGGAGAGTACTGCACTGTTTTTCATCATTTCACCTTCTTTAAAACTAATATTACTTGCATGATATAATATATTTAATAAAATAGTTTAAATGTCGATTTGCTAAAATAGCCTAAAATCAGTCAAGGAACAGAACATGAACAAAAAATTATTGGCAGCTTTGGCACTTGGATCACTTTTGAGTGTCTCTTTGCATGCAAAAACTTCAAAAGAGTATTATGATACTGGTGTTTTAAAATTTGAATACAACTACCAAAATGGTAAAAAAAACGGTATCACAACAGAGTACTATAAAAATGGCAATATCAAAGTCAAATGGAACTTTATCAATGATATATTAAACGGTGTCAGTACAAAATACGATGAAAACGGCAAGAAAGTATCTGATATCAACTTTATCGAAGGTAAACAAACAGGTACAACTTCTAGATATGATGGTAATGGAAACCTGCAATATGAACTCAATTATGAAAATGAGCAGTTAAACGGTATCTCCAAAGAGTATGAGAACGGTAAGTTAAAAGCCAATTGGAATTATAAAGACGGCATTAAAGCCGGTCAAAGTACACTCTTTTATCCAAATGGCAAGCCACACTATAAACTCAACTATACAAATGGAAAGTTAAATGGTATCTCAATAGAGTATTTTGAAAATGGAAATAAAAAAGCAGAGTGGAATTATACAGACGGTGTACTTGATTAAGCGTATTTAAACTTATTTTTTGTTTCTTTAAGTATAATCATATTCCATTTTAAAATTTATACCAATCAGGAGGTCAAAAATGGCTTTAGATGCGGCGAAAAAAACCGAGATCATCAAGAAATTCAGCAGAGGTGAGAATGACACAGGTTCTCCAGAAGTACAAGTAGCACTTTTAACAAATAGAATTCAGTATCTTACTGAGCATCTTAAAAGCAACAAAAAAGATCATAGTTCAAGACTTGGTCTTTTAAAGCTTGTAGGTCAGAGAAAAAGACTTTTGAGATATCTTAAATCAAAAGACTTTGGAAGATATACTGAAGTTATCAAAGCTTTAGAGATTAGAGGTTAAGACCTTTTTGTGAGGAGGATTACTCCTCTTTACTTTGATAAACTCCTTTAAAAGAATCAACATTTTCTTATAAACGTCCCCCACGGATACAACGGTTTAACATCATGTTCCCGTCATCACTTTTTGGATACTCCCAATACATCATAAACAATGAATCTCTGTTGGTTGCTTCATCCCAGTCGTTTATATTATAATAAGCATATATATCATCTGCCTCGGTCGAAGACCAGCTATGTCCACTATCTAAGTTGGGTGATTGTATAGGAGATAAATCTTCAAATAAGATTTCATTATTATCATAAGGCATTATTGCTAGAAGTTCATTCACATTTGGCAATCGCCAGTCACTATACGCCTGAAACACCAGGTTTTTACAATGATCCTTTGCTTCCTGCCAAGTTTTTCCACCGATGAATTGCGCATTTTGCCACATAATACCTGTTTTATTGTCTATAACTATATCCGAATCAACACTGAAATCATGATGATCACTTATCTCTGCACCACGGACACATCGTACATTATAAGCATCATTTTTATTTGGAGTACGCCAAATAGTATCTGCAAATGAAATACTCCACGCAAATGAATCATTACCTGTATGAGAAAGCTTTTCCTGAGAAGTCCAGTAAGTCGCAGCTTTTTTGTTCTCAAAGATATCATCAAACATAATACCTGTTTTTCCATAGTTAATCATCTCGGCTAGTTCTTGACGGTTTGGTGTACGCCAGTCACCGTGTCCGCCATAATTTAATCCAGCACAATAACCTTGTGCAGTGTCAAAATTCATAGTTGAATTGATAGAGTGTAGTGAGTCTTCCCACATACGGTTACCTGCAACAATCATTCTTTCTCCGTTTTCAGTGATAGCTGCGAAATTCCTCTCATGACCAAATGGCAATCCTTCTATAGAGCCGTCATCCTGACCTGTTTTCCAAACAATCTTCGTAGGCACCAAATCATTCTCATCATCGGTAATAGTGATATTAAAATCTTGGGTATTGAAATAGTTTTGATTATCTGTTACTTTGATAAGAATCTCATAAATATTGTTTTTATCATCATCTGACGGATAGTCAAAATCCGGCCAAAAATCTGAAAAAGAGAGTTGACCATTTTGCGGATCGATTGTTATTTTATGTTGATCATCACCCCCGATAATAGCATAAGTCACGCTGCTGCCGTCAACCGCTTCAGACAAAACAGTAAAAGCTAATTCACTATTTTCCTGCAGCTGAATCGAATTTTGAGACTTAAATATAGGTACAGGGTTTGATTCTGTGATGTTACTATCATCAAGACCATTACTCTCGTTTG
>JANTGR010000191.1 GCA_024762875.1 Sulfurospirillum sp. | reverse complement strand
TTATCAGTGAACATACGCATGGAGAGGTTGTACCCTATAAAAAAATTAAAGATATTGTTGAAAGTGATTTTATAGAAGATGCTAAAAAAGAGCACTATAAAACAAAATTTAAAAGTATTATGGAAAGCAGATGATCAAAAAACTGCTCTTTTTGTGTGTATTTATGGCTGCTTCTCTCTCTGCACATCAGACTGCACTATCCTATCTTGAACTCAACATTGATAATGATATGCGTATAGAAGTTATCGTCAAAAAACCCTTACAAGATATGAATAGTGATGATTTAAAGATAGCGTTTCCCCGCTCTTGTCATGATGTTTTACCTGCTTCAAAATTTGCAAATGAGCGTTTTTTTATTTTAAAAAGATCACTATGGTGTGGGGAAAATGGACTTGATGGGGAAGCTATTTGGATTAGAAATCTTTTAGAGAGTGATAAAGGGGTGGTTTTTAGATATGAGAGTGATGATGCAAAGATAGAAAATAGACTCATCACAGCATACGAGCCTTATGTTTTGATTGAAAAAAACATAGATCAAAAATCTTCTTTTGCTTATTTATGGCTTGGAGTTGAACATATTTTGCTGGGGATTGATCATCTTCTTTTTGTTTTAGCGCTTTTACTATTGGTTACAAATATCAAAGTTTTGGTTCAAACTATTACTGCATTTACTGTGGCGCACTCTATCACTTTAGGATTGGCGATACTTGGATTTCTACAATTTTCAGTGCCGTATGTTGAAACGATGATTGCACTAAGTATCATTTTCCTCGCCCGGGAGTTATTGATCACCTCAGAGAAAAAAACATTGAGTCATACGCACCCTTGGATCATTGCTTTTGTCTTTGGCTTACTGCATGGGCTTGGTTTTGCAACTGTACTTTTTGATGTTGGATTGGCACCTGAACATATTGTTTCATCGCTGCTGTTTTTTAATCTCGGTGTAGAGTTGGGGCAGTTGATGTTTATTGCTGTAGTACTTGGGATAATATGGATTTTTAAAAAAATCACAACAAAATATGGCGAGCTTGTGCGAAAAACGACTCTCTATTCGATTGGAATAGTTGCTGCATATTGGTTTATAGAGAGAAGTTTACTATTTTTTAATCAAATTATCCATATTTGATACGCTACATGATGTAACAAATCTTTTATCAAAATTAATAATATTACTATAAATATCAATTTTAATAAATAAATATTTACTTTTCTTGATATATTATAATTAGAATTTAAATTAATTAAGGAAAATAAGAATGTATTGTCAAAAATTTAAAATTAGTACTTTACTTATCTCTTTTGCTTCAGCCATACTATTTTTTGGTTGTGGAGGAGGTGGGTCAAGCACAACTCAAAATGAAGCACCACAAATTACCCAAAAAAATTTGCGAGCTTCTACCTATATAAACAAAGGAAATTTTGTCGAAGTTGCGAGTTTTGCATATAAAAGAGCAACAGATCCAAGTTTTACGCAAGATAGACTGGATGTTGCACTTCCCGGAGGCAAACGGGTTGAACCTTCAGTTTACAGTATTAGTACTATTGCCACCCAAGATCAACTTAAAAAAATCGTCATCCAAAATCATCTCCATAGACTAGAGGTAAAACTATTGGATGGCAATAGAGTCAATATCCTTCTTCAAGGAACTAATTTTACAATAGATCGCAAGATGGCACTTGCAGATTTCATCGCAGAATATTAAGGAAAACAGATGAGAAAAAGTATAAAATTTTTACTATTATTACTATTGAGTAGCAATTTACTTTTGGGTGCTACTATCAAGACTGCCAAAGATAGTTATGCAAGAGGTGAAATTATAACTGTTAACGTGACAGATCTCCCAAAGACTAAAAAATGTGACCCCAATAAATCCAGCAATGATTGCGCTTGGGTTGGGCTTTTTTATGCCTTTGATGGAAGTGAGCCTCAACACCTTTTAGCACATCGATATGCTACTACAGAGGGAGATGCGAGTTTTACATTTGGTGGTTTGGATGAAGCCCATGAGTATGAAGCAAGAGTCTTTTTTAATAACAGTTATGATGAAGAGGGATTTTACAACTTTAGAGTCACATCGGCTGAAAAAGAGATTAATGTTAAAACAGTAAAAAATAGTTATCAATCTAATGAACCGATTACAGTTGAAGTGACAGGGTTACCTGGAAATACCAATGATTGGGTAGGTTTATTTAATGCTTATGATGGAAGTTTTGCAGAAAATCTTATCACAAAGATTGAGACAAATGGTGTAAAAGAAGGAAATTTTACCTTTTCTGCTTTAAACGCAGCAGCTGAATATGAAGTAAGAGCATTTGTCAATGGTACATTTAATGAAAAGGATTATTATCCTTTCGAAGTTACACCTATCGTACAGCCTATTTCACCTTGCAATATCTTACAAAATCCCAGTTTTGAAACTGATACAATTGGATGGTCTGTCTACGGTAACAATAACCTTATCAACGATGGATATGAGGGGGGAAGAGCCTTAAGTATCCAAAATGGCGGTTTAGATCAAATGAGTCAAAAAATCACTGGGGATGTTGACACCTATCAGTTTAATGGTTATTATAAAACTACAGGTCAAACAGATGGTATTTGGCTGGGTATGGTTTTTTATGATAACAATAAAAATATGCTATTTGAAAAATATACATTTTTAAAAGATGTGGATAGTTATACAAAATTTGTCATGAATGCTACAGCCACAGCAGAGACAAAATATATTGAAACATGGTTTTGGTCAAGTGCAGAAGAGAATAGCGGAAAAGTGATATTGGATAATCTAAAATTAAGTACCGCTGGTTGTTATAATTATGCTGTTGCATCATCACTGCCGCCACAAGGATTAAAGCCAAATCAAGTACCTCAATTTGTAGTCCTTGGTTTTGATGACAATA
>JANTGR010000190.1 GCA_024762875.1 Sulfurospirillum sp. | reverse complement strand
CCAAAAGTTCTGTACTAGATAAAAACTGCCGCGCACATGAAGTCTCCAATCTTTTTGTAACAGATGGCAGTTTCATGCCGACAGGCGGAAGCGTACCCTATACATGGACAATCTATGCCAATGCTTTCCGCGTAGCTGAGGTGATAAAAAGTAAGATATAAAATGATTAGTTAATAAGCTGGAATTATTTAAGCTCGTTCATTATATAGGAGCGATTGTGTCAGTTTAAAGTGGCTATCATGCAGTATCTTAAAAGAAAAGGTATTATGATGAAAACTATCAAAAAATTTAGCTTGATGTGGATATTTCTTCTTCTTTTTCCTCTGGGCACTTTTGCTAAAACGGCAGCTGTGATTGATGCAGAAGTGGATATGGCAGTCAGCCAATTTTATAAAGAAGTAAAAGGTTCAAAAACTTTTTTGCAAAATGTACAAGGGTATCTTGTATTTCCTCAAGTGATCAAAGCAGGTATCGGCATCGGTGGTGAATTTGGCGAAGGTGCACTGCGAATCCATGGGAAAACCGTTGATTATTACAATACAGCATCTGCATCCGTTGGATTACAGCTGGGGATTCAGAAAAAATCAATCATAGTAGCATTTATGACACAAAAAGCTTTACGTGATTTTCGAAATAGCAATGGATGGAAAGCCGGTGTGGATGGATCTGTTGCACTTGCCAAATGGGGTGCTGGAAAGGATATCAACTCTATTAGTTTTGATAAGCCGATTATCGGATTTATCTTTGGGAATGAGGGGTTGATGTACAATCTTACTATTGAGGGGAGTAAATTTTCAAAGGTTCATCCAAAATGATGAACCTTTCAAGTGCAGATTGTACTTTTTAGTCTCTTGAAGAAGTTAAACATGAATTCTCTTTAAAGACTTTATAATAAAAATTAATAATAAAATTTCCTTTTTAAGCTTTTTAGATATAATTTTTTCCTATAATTACAGTTAGTAATAAAGGGGCTACTCAATGAATCAAAAACTTAAAAAACTACTGCTTATCTCTATCATTTTCCTTGCTTACCCGCTTTTGGCATATGAGGGGCAGCAAAAGTGGATCGGTGTCTATTCTCAGGGAACGGGATATAGTGATCAAAAATTGATCTATGATCTTAGCTGGGACAATATCGCAGATCAAATACAAAAAGGCTGGAAAGAGGGTTATGATCTGACAAAGATCAGTTATGGCAGCGGTAAATGGGTAGGGGTGCTTTCAAAAGGTACAGGATTTAAAAATCAAGCCTATGATGCAAGATACCGTCTGAAAGATTTTTTTTATGTGATGAAACAGCGGTGGAAAGAGGGATATAGACTTGTTGATATGGAGTATGGACTCGGTAAATGGATCGGTATCTATGTCAAGGGTACAGACTATAGTGAGCAGACAGTCCAAAGCGCTAAAAATTTGAGCAACTTCCAGTATATCGTACGTGATAACTGGAAGAAAGGATACAAACTCATCGATGTAGAGCGAGGCGGCAATAAATGGGTTGGTATCTTTGTCAAAGGCAGCGGCATAACTGAGCAGTTTTACCGGGTGAGAACGGCATGGTCAAAGAGTCGAAAGACGGTCAAGGAGAGCTGGGATAAAGATTATGATCTCATCTCTTTAGAGTATGGACTTGCACAGTGGATCACGCTTTTTGGGAAAAATTGTGGATATAAAGGCCAATCCCTTATCGTCAGGGATAAATGGGAAGGCTTTTTAGAAGAGCTTGAATCACAGAAGAAAAAAGGGTTTTTTCTGACTGATATGGCATATGGCTGGTAAAAAACTTTATATAAGGAGATAATTATGATGCTAAAAAAGAGATGGCTTTCACTCTGTATGGGTGCACTATTGGCAGTACCCACTATGGGTTTTGCAGAACATATCTGGGTAGGTGTGATGTCCAAAGGAAGCGGGTTTTCAACACAAGGTGTAGAAGGTAGAAAATACCTCTCGGGTATCGCAAACAGAATCGAGAACAGATGGCAAAGAGGGTATCAACTCGTAGATTTGGAGTATGGGTATCACCGCTGGATCGGCGTCTTTGCAAAAGGGACAGGCTATACCAAGCAGGGATATGCAAGCAGCCGTGATTATGGTGATTTTGTAGAGATTATTAAAAAGCGTCAAAAAAAAGGTTTTGATCTTATTGATGTGGAGTATGGTGATACAAAATGGGTTGGTGTTTTTGCAAAAGGTACAGGATTTAAAGGGCAGATAGTCTCTTCGGTTGAGACATTGGGTGATCTGCGAAAAAAGATCAATACATATTGGAAAGAGGGATATAAGATTATTGATCTGGAGTATGGTGAAGGTGAATGGGTGGTGCTTTTTGCCAAAAGTGCACGCTATACGGAACAGGTAATAAGTATGAGTGATGAGTGGGATCAATTTCAAGAGATTGTACAGCAACGATGGAAAGAAGGTTTCTACTTAAGCCAGGTAGAGTATGGATTTGGCTACTGGGTAGGCGTCTTTTCTAAAGGTACAGGCTACACTTCACAAGCTTATGTCAGTGCAGATGATTATGAAGATTTTATTGCATTGGTACAAAAGCGTTGGGAGCAGGGCTATTATCTGGTCAATCTTGGAGATGGAAAAGATTAAATGTTTTATCAGATAACCGTTTTGGTTATCTGATACGTTTTATTGATACTCCTCTTTGAGTTCATCAAGCAGCTCTTGCATCACTTCCAATAGACGTTTTGAAGCCTCTTTTTCATCTACTTCGGGTATATCCCAGCCTGTGATGTGGCTATTTGCCTGATAGACTAGTTTCAGTCCCAGTTTGATCTCTGCTTTTCTGCTTTGCAGCTCTTTTTCTAAAGCGTTCATGACTTCTCCTTTAGTACTTTTTGTGTTTTAAGTATAGTGTAAGATAGTAAATCGTTTGACCGATGTTGATCATAGCTTCATCTGTTTTAAGCGCAGTGCATTGCCTATCACCGAGAC
>JANTGR010000189.1 GCA_024762875.1 Sulfurospirillum sp. | reverse complement strand
CCAGCAGAATTTGCGGTGATGCTGGTGAAAGATTTGCAGCAAAACGGAGTTTGTATTGAGAGTAGCAGTGAGTGGGAAAATTGGGTTAAACAATTTCATTATCTTTTATCATGATAGAAAAAAAATTAGAGATAGCCAAGAGCCGGTTGATGATCGAGCACCCTTATTTTGGGACATTGGCTTCTGCACTGAAATTTGAGAAAAATGAGAATATCGAAGCCTTTATGTGTGAGGGCGATACGTATCTTTATAATGATGATTATCTGGAGAGCCTGAGTCAGGATGAGATCTCTTTTACGCTGGCAAACGCTGCGATGCATCAAGCACTCTATCATGATAAACGTCAATCAAAACGCATGGGCTGGATGTGGCATTTAGCGACAGATTATGCGATCAATGCCATTTTGGTGGAAAATGGCTTGGCTTTGCCAGAGAGAATTAATTATGACAGCCGTTTTGAAGGGCAGTATGCTGAAGAGATTTATGAAACGTTACGCTCGGAAATCATGGATGATGAAGTGAGAGAAGAAGAGGGTGAAGATGCAGAGAGTGAGGATAGCGAGGAAAAACAGAGTGAAAAAATCAGCAAGGATGAAAAGCTGGAGGCTGAAGAAGCATATGAACGTTTTTTAGAACAGGTCAATCAAAAACTCCAAAAGCAGGGTGACTTGCCCAAAGGTTTAGAGCGGATCGTTGATCTTAAGCATGGTTCAAGTATCTCATGGAGAGATGAACTCTACCGCTATGTCAATGCCCATGCCAAGTCTGACTATCGTTTTTTCCCACCCAATATGAAGTACCTTTACTTGGGGTTTGCATTGCCGGCGATCTATGGTGAACATCTGAGTATCACAGTAGCCATTGATACATCAGCATCAGTAGATAAAGTGTTATTGGAACAGTTTTTGGCTGAGCTGGCTGAAATCATGCAGATATTTCCCAACTATGAGATAGAGTTGATTGAGTGTGATGCCAAGATACAGCATATCTCTACACTCTATCCGACAGAGCCTTTGACAGCGACATTAAAGGGTGGTGGCGGTACGGATTTTCGACCTGTTTTTGATTATCTTGAAGATAAGATAGTTGATCGTAAATTTTTGATTTATTTTACAGACGGCATGGGAAAATTTCCAGCCTATTTACCGCATATCGATACACTCTGGGTGATGCCGGAAGCTGTAGCAGTGCCATTTGGAGAGACTATTGTCCTTTCATCAAAGAGTTGATTAACTCCGGATAATGTTTTTGTATATTTCTTTGTCCCAGGTTGCTGCTTAGCTGCAACAGACGCGGCATCTTTAGCAGTATCTGCTGTCCCTCTTTTGTCCGGCAAAATGCTGTAAAAGTACGCATCTGGGGTATTGTGAGTTCTCTGGCATAGAGTAGTGCAAGTTGGGATTTCATCTTTTGAAAACTGGCATGTTTGAGAAAAAAATGTGTTACTTTTTGCTGATGCATGCGTAAAAGCGGATTTTGTGCCACTTGCATTTTGATCATGTTGGTGATGAGCCTATCCATGTTTTTGGACTTATTCATCGCCTCTAGCATGGTGAGGGCGGCGGCTTTTTTTTGCGGAGTGATGGCTGCAAACAGCGTAAGAGCACTCAGTGAGACTATCCAAAATATCCGTATCATGATAACTCCTATCTTTTTTATAAGACAGGAGTATAGCATTTATATTGTAAATATTTCTGCCTCTTGCTGGAGTGAAACAGTATCTTGTGTTATTTGGCTAAAACCGTCATTGATTTCATGCAAACTTTCTGTCAATGTCAATGCTTCTTTGTTGGTATCTTCAATATTGGATACCATATCAGCTGTATTGTTTTTGATGACAGAGATTGTTGCTGTGATTTCATCAGTTGATTTTTGACTGCGTTCTGCCAGGTTTCTTACCTCATCTGCGACGACAGCAAATCCACGGCCATGTTCACCGGCACGCGCCGCTTCGATAGCAGCATTGAGTGCCAAAAGATTGGTTTGGTCTGCAATATCTTTGATCAGACCAATCATGCTTTCGATCTCATTGGCAGAGCCTTCAAGATTTTTGGCTTTTTCTGTCAACTCATATTGTCTCTCTTGAAATATAGTCTCATTCCACTCTTGGGTTTTAGAGAGTGACCCTCTTGTCTGTTCTGCAATCGAGGCAACATTATTTGCTGAATGTGATATCTTTGAAACGATCTCATGCAGTGTATGGACAATACTGTTGATAGGCGTTTCAAGCTCTTTTAATTCACTGTTTTCAGCAAGCTGCAGGCTTTTACTGACATCTCCATTGGCAATATTTTTCAAGAGTGATGTGATGGGTGCGATTTCTTGTTGCATAAAAGTTGCACGTTCGTTGAGCTCAGGTGTCCGGTCTCTTAATAATATAAAGGTTTTTACTACTTGATGATTTATCATGATAGGTACGATATAGACAAATACAGAGAGTTCTTGCCCTGATTTGGTGATGATATTGGCTATACCGTCACCTGCGCATTGTTGTTCGATGTATTTGGCAGCCAGTGCGCAGACTTGACATTTTGAAGGATCGATTGGCCAAAGGATTTTACCACCTTTGTTACCCTGTATCTCTTCATTGGCAAATCCGGTGATTTTTTCCAGTGGCTGATTGTGCTCGATGATTTCTTTATCATTGTTGATTGTAAAAAATGCAATAGGAAATGATGCAGTAAATTGTGACCAAATGGATTCTTTATACTGTGCCTTGGCCAACTCTTTTTTGAGTCTGCTGATTTCTTCTTGTGTTTTTTGGTTTTCTTTTTTTGAAAAAAACATATTTTATGCCCCCCCCATAAATTTATATATTGTATATCGGTTATTTGAAATATTAATTTAGGGGAAAGGATAAAATATAAGAAATTTTTATATAAAATTATATTATAATGCACATAATAGGATGTTGGTATGTATGATTACAAGATTAAAAATATAGCTGGACACTTGTGTAAAAAC
>JANTGR010000188.1 GCA_024762875.1 Sulfurospirillum sp. | reverse complement strand
CTACCCTCTCGACGCTTTTTGGCGGCCTGGTGATCTCTCTGCTGGCAGGTTTGTTTGACAGCACAAACAGTGTAAGTTATCTGCAATACACGGCAGGATTTGCATTGGCTTTTTTGGCAGGCTTTGTGATACCGGGTGCCCCCGGCGGTATCGGTATCCGGGAGTACTCTTTTGTGCTTCTTTTTCAAAATCAACTGGGAGAAAGTGTTGCCCTGCAAATTATTCTTCTCTTTCGACTCATCAGTATTGTTGGGGATCTGTCTATTTTTCTGGCGGCCAGTTTGTTTAAGAAAAGTGCTTTTGATCATATAGGAATAGATCCGCATCCTATCCAGAAAGACACTATAAAGCGCTATTAATCTACACAGAATAAAGTCATAACCAAAGAGGGAGTGCAATAGTCAGATGATCCGATATCTAAAGAATTATTCCAGACTCGTAATAGAAAATACAAAAGATTACTATTCACGTGTTGAAAATGAGCGTGAGCCTCTTCTATTTTTTGATTTTTTAATGATCTTAGTCATAGCTATAAGCTTTTTTTCTCTACTCTTTTTGGCTGGGGGATTTTTCAGTGTTGGCCGAGTGGTCATCATCAGTCTGCTTGCTGTGCTGCTCATAATAAAATTATTTTATCATTCCGTTTTTGCATCAAATATCATGACAAGCAAGCATCTTTTCTTTGTCCTGACACTCATGCTCATTGGGCTCTTTTTCCGCGGTGAACCCTACCAGTATATTATTGGAGGACAGGACCAGGGAATTTATGTCAATATGTCCAAGGCCTTTAAGAACCAGGGGGGTGTTTTTCAATACGACAGGGTACGTCAGGCCATCAACGAACCGGAGTTCAAGCAGATCTATGACAACACAAACATATATAAAGCAGTAAAAAAAAGAAAGGAATATGAAGGCTTTTATCTTCCGGGGGTCTACGTCACAAATCTCGAACAATCAAAATATGTTTTTCAATTTTATCATCTGCATCCACTTTGGTTGGCGATATTTGATGGCGTATTCGGCGAACAAAATGCAGGGTATGCCCTGATATTCTTTTCTCTGATCTCTATCCTTGCTCTCTATTTGCTTGCTTATGAAATAACCGGCAACAGATTGGTCGCATTCACGACAGGTGCGCTCCTTGCAGTCAATCCGCTGCATGCTTTCTTTTCCAAATTTCCTGTTACGGAGATTGTGGCTTTGGCATTTGCTTCGAGCTCGTTTTACTATTTACTGAGATACTACAATTTGGCAAAACAGAAGAAGTACCGTGTTGATTATCTAATATTGTCCGTATTGCTGATAACAGGGATGTTTTTTACACGTATCAGCGGCTTTATGTATCTGCCTTTTTTCTATTTGCTGCTTGTCACCAATCAGCTTTTCAACCAGGACAGAGCAATGAAAAGAGAGATAACAGGCTATATTTTTGCTCTATTTTTACTCTATGGTATTTCAGTCTTGTATGGACTGCACTTTTCATACCCTTATGTATCTGACATCTATCAAATGTCTTTTGAAAGCCTTCTTGGAACTTCGTGGGAGAGAAAATTATTTTTATTGATAGCTTTTTTCTTTCTGCTCTATGCGGCTGTATGCTATCTGACCAAAATCAAACACGCAGAAACGGTAAAAAAAATCCTGATTTTCGGGAAAGCCCTTCTGCCCTATCTCTTCTTGATCGTTTTGCTGCTGGGAATGTACAAAGTCTATCAGCTGGGATATACTGACAGATTTATTGATGATAATTGGCTCAATGGAGTTTGGCATCTTAATCATATCGAATCCAAAGCATGGCGCTACTGGAGCCCTTATGTGCTTCTTGTTTATCTCTCCGTTTACTTGGTCGTTTTGTTCTTTTATGTTTTGCTCTTTAGAAATAAAACATTGAGTTTTGTTCAAACGATGCTGCTTGTCTTTGTTTTATTTTTTGTTGCTTATATCTCTATACTGCAGTGGAAGATCCCTTATCAATATTATTATGCGCGGTATTTAGTGAGCGAAGCATTACCATACATCATTCTATTTACGGTCACAGCCCTTACCACAGTGAAGAAAGGTAAATTTCTTTACCTGATTCTTTTGATTTTTGCCGGAATCTATGCTGTCCATTTTTCACTCATTCAAAACAGAGGCAATGTAGCTGACGGGACCTATGAATCCATCAAGGAGATAACACACAATATAGATAAAGATGATTTAATACTCGCAAAAGATATTGGAACAGAGGTCAAAATGGCACTGGTTTACTATGAAGACAAAAATGTTATATCATTTCAGGGTGAGGAACTGAATTTTCTAACGGGTGAAACCTTGTCAAAATATAATGATATTTTTGTTTTATCCTGGTATCCTTATCAGCATGAAGCTTTGACCGCCGAGAATGAGGTGACCTATCGCTTTGGCCTATTTAAACATACAGATGGAATTCCTGAAAAGTATTATTATATCATCAAAAAGCTCTATCTCTACAAGCTCGACAAAAGTAAATGGGTCTCTTTTTTGATGAACAGCAAAAAAAGTATATCCATTAAAGCTTCCCCAGTAAACAGAGAGGGCTTTTTTACCGATAGTGTGTGGACGACAAATTCAGCAAAAATTGATGGCTTTGATTTCAATATTACTGATCTCAACTATCTCAAACTGGATGTCTACGGCAACAATCCTATCTATGGCTACGATCCGGACAAGATGGGCCTGGAGATTTCTCTCAATGGCAAAAAACTGAAATATCATTCACAAAAAGAGGGCTCACTCTATTTTGAAATAGATGATCAGGACTCAGCCCATGAAGTAACCATCCATACGAAAACTTTTGTACCCAAATTGCATCAAATCAATGAAGATGACAGGGCATTGGGTATCGATATTAAATCAATCAGCTTTATCAAGGAGATCAAACAGTGAAACTCATCATCCAAATCCCCTGCTACAACGAAGCAGGAACACTCGCTATCGCTCTGAGTGCGCT
>JANTGR010000187.1 GCA_024762875.1 Sulfurospirillum sp. | reverse complement strand
GTAAAAGAGTATATGAATGAATTTAACGGAGTAGCAGGTTGGTAACAGTAGATTTTGAGAGTCAGACGAAAGAGCTGATAGACGGACTAAAGAGTACTTGTGCGACATACGGTCTGGGTAATGATGGCAATGAGTTCAAAATTATCACGCAGGTGTTTCTCTATAAGTTTCTTAACGATAAGTTTGCCTATGAAGCAAAACAGATAGACGAGAACTTAGGCAAAGCAGACAAGTGGGAAGATGCCATAGCCAAGTACGATGCAGATGAGTATGAGATACTCACTATGCAACTCGGAGCAGATACTGCGACACTCAAGCCAGAGCATTTCATCTCACACCTCTACAACAGACAAAATGAGTCAGACTTTGCCAAGCTTTTTGACGATACGCTCAGAGACATAGCCATCACTAACAATGACATCTTCTCGGTTAAAACAGATGGAGGCTCGAAGATTATCCTTTTTGATGAACTCAGCCAGTTCATCACTGACACGGGCAAAAGGGACAACTTCGCCAAAGCTCTCATCAACCAGCTTACAGAGTTTAGTTTCGAAGGGATTTTCAATCAAAAGTATGACTTTTATGCAACGATCTTCGAATACCTCATTAAAGATTACAATAAAGACAGCGGTGGTACTTACGCTGAGTACTATACACCACATGCAGTTGCCAAGATCATGGCGGCTATTTTGGTCACTGAAGAAGTACAGGATGTCACCTGTTATGACCCTGCTGCCGGATCGGGTACGCTGCTGATGAACATCGCCCATGCCATAGGTGAAGACAAGTGTACCATCTATTCACAGGATATTTCACAAAAATCTTCGAGCCTGTTGCGTCTAAATCTGATCTTGAATAACCTTGTCCACTCCATCCAAAATATCATTCAGGGTAACACCATTTTGGAACCGTATCATAGAGATGACAACGGTCACCTGATGAAGTTTGACTACATCGTCTCTAACCCTCCGTTCAAGCTTGACTTTTCAGACTTTAGAGATGACTTGGACACCAAAGAAAATCATGAGCGTTTTTTTGCCGGTATTCCGAAGATCCCTGCCAAGAAAAAAGAGAGTATGGCGATCTACTCGCTTTTCTTGCAGCATATCATTTATTCTCTTGATGAGGGAGGCAAAGCAGCAGTCGTTGTACCTACCGGCTTCATCACTGCTCAAACAGGTATAGATAAGAAGATACGCCAACACCTTGTAGAGCACAAGATGCTAGCAGGGGTAGTCTCCATGCCCAGTAACATTTTTGCCACTACGGGGACAAATGTTTCTATACTATTTTTGGATAAAAACAATAAGGAAGATGTTGTACTCATCGATGCTTCAAATCTCGGTGAGAAGATCAAAGAGGGGAAAAACCAAAAAACGGTACTCAGTGAAGAGGAGGAGAAACTCATCATAGATACTTTCAATGAGAAAAAAGTAGTTGAAGATCTCTCAGTAGTGGTCAGCTATGAAGAGATAGCTAAAAAGAATTACTCTTTAAGTGCTGGGCAATATTTTGAAGTGAAGATTGAATATGTCGATATTCCTGCTGAAGAGTTTGAGGAGAAAATGGCTGGTTTTAAAAAGGAACTAAAGATACTTTTTGAAGAAGAAAAAGAGCTTGAAAATAAGATAATGAAGCGGTTAGAGAGTTTGAGTTTTGAGTGATTTCTTTACTTTAACAGATGCATGCAATATCAAAACTGGTAAGCTGGATGCGAATGCATATGTTGAAGGAGGGGAATTCCCCTTTTTTACCTGTGCAGAAAATCCAATTGCGATTGATACATATGAGTATGACGATGATGTTATTCTAGTAGCAGGTAACAATGCTCAAGGAAATTTCCATTTAAATAGATTTCATGGGAAATTCAATGCATATCAGCGAACATATATTTTAACCAAGAAAAATGGATATGATTTAGATTATATTTTTTATGCATTAAAATTAGAGCTTAAAAGACTTAAGGAGCACTCCCAGGGGTCACAAACAAAGTTTTTGACTATGCCAATCCTAACAAATTTAACATTTGTAAAGAGAAAGCTGCATGAACAACAACAAATTGCCACCATACTATCCTTATTAGACAAAAAAATAGAACTCAATAACCGTATAAATCAAAAGCTTGAAACAATGGCAAAAACACTCTATGACTACTGGTTCGTACAGTTTGATTTTCCTGATACCAACGGTAAACCCTACAAAAGATCTGGTGGGAAGATGGTGTATAGTGAAGAGCTGAAGAGGGAGATTCCTGATGGGTGGGAAGTTAAAGAACTATCAGATATAGAATCTAATATTGTAACAGGTAAAACGCCATCAACTAAACAAAAAGAATATTATGATGGAAATATTCCATTTATTTCCATTGGAGATATAAGAGGAAACATGCATGTGGCTTCTACTGAAGCAACTTTAACTGAACTAGGTGCAGAATCGCAAGTGAAGAAATATATTCCTAAAGGTAGTATTTGCGTTACTTGTATTGCTTCTCCAGGATTAGTAGGGTTTGCAACGGAAGATTCACAGACAAATCAACAAATTAATTCGATTGTTTGTGATAAGTTTGAAAATAGATATTACTTATACTTTGCTCTGAAAGATTATTTTAAATTTTCAAGTGCAAAGACAGGTAATACTTTTGCAAATATGAACAAGCAAGATTTTTCAGAAATTACTTTAGTTGACCCACCTAATGAAATTTTAAAACAGTTTTCTAAGATTTTAAAACCTAGTATAGAAAAGATTTTAAATAATTCCTTGGAAAATCAAAAACTGACTCAACTAAGAGACTGGCTTCTTCCTATGCTTATGAATGGGCAGGTAAAAGTAGGTGATGCACCCCAAGAAGCAGAAGAACTGATGGTGGCTGAGCCTAGTGTGAGGTATGGGAAGAACTAATGAAAATAAATGAGGATATGATAAACATATTGCCAATTTTATTGAAAAGTCTTGCCAATGGTGAGAGCCTAAATATAGCTTATCTTCATGAAAGATATGAAATACCCGAAA
>JANTGR010000186.1 GCA_024762875.1 Sulfurospirillum sp. | reverse complement strand
ATGTGATCAAGATACAGGAAGAGAAGCTCTACCATTTTATCGGTGTGCCGGCGATGTGGGCGACGATTATCAGCGGCATCATGATGATCTGGCTCAATCCTGCTCTGTTCCAAAGCGGTATCTGGCTGCACATCAAGCTGACGGCGGTGTTGCTGCTGATCGCCTATCACTTCAGTCTGGGCTATTTCAAAAAGAAGCTCAAAGAGGGTACCTGCACCAGAAGCGGCAAATTTTTCAGAGCCTACAACGAAGTGCCTACACTTCTCATGATAGTGATCGTCATTATGGTTGTGATCAAACCGGTTTAAGGAGTTTAGCGTGGAGAACAATATCGAAAAAAGGGTGTTACTGCTGGGAATCTACACCAAAGAAGCCGACGAGACGATACAGGAGGTACTCCTCAAACTCGAAGAGACAGGAATGTTCACGCTCAAAGAAGCCAAACGCCTTCTGCGTGAACTGAAAGATGAGGGCTACATGACAGGCTCGCAACTGACACTAAAGGGTCTTGAACGTGCAAAAAATGTGCAGGAAGAATTTAAACTATAAATAGTTTAATATATTTTATTTAGCACTTTTTTCTAAAGTAAACCTCAAAAAAAACGATTTACTGTGGTATAATGCACATATTTTGGAAAAAGGTGGACAATTTTTAATGAAGAAAAGATTTTTACAGATTGCAGCGACAGCACTGGCGATTGCGTTAGGTGGTTGTGGGGGTGGGGGAAGTGTGCCCTCAGGGAATAATAACAGCAATACAAATTCCCCAAATACAGATACAAATATTATAGATGTAAGAGAAATAGAAAATCCCAGAATTTCTATAGCTGGAAGTTCTGTGACATGGGGGTCAGGTGGTAAAATAGATGACGACAGTTATCCAGGTTATGTTGTTGATGCATTACGAAAAAATTATGCGGTGACTATTTTACCGGATAAATTAAATTCTAATGTAGTACCTGTACCCTATGGAGGTACCGAACCGTATACTTACGGACGATCACTTTATAAATTTAGCGGCAAAGGGGTAGAGCTTAGTGGAACAATATCAGGTAAAAAGCTCTATATCGTGTTAGCCCGGGAGAGAGATAACACGCACGCGGCACTTGTAGACGTATATATTGATAACGAGCTAGTTAAAACATTTAGTACAAAAAATGATACCCCATATTTTCGGAATAAACAATTTAGTGCTGTTGCTGATGGTGAACAGCGTAGTTGGGATTTAGGATCTGCTCATACATTTAATCACATTGTGCGATTGAATGGCAATGTGAATGAAAAGGGAAAGATTAATGATCTCGGTTATGACGCTAAATGGCCCGTGGGCTATGATTGGTTAATATTCAGAAAAGTTACCGGAAACGAGGTTCATCATTTCATCAGTTTTCAAGACCCACCAGCTCAGGGTACTAAAATTGACGTTGCATATGACAGTGGTGAAAATATAAAACCTGTTAAAAGTACTTCGGATAATACAGAGAAGTTCTTAGGAACAAAAATTGAATCTCTATATGGTGATCGCACTACTAAAGATTTGACACAACCGTTACATTTTGAAGAAGGTGTTGATTTTAGGGAAACGGATGACAGGGCGGTAGAAGTTGTAGATATGGGCAATGATACGGCGCATAGTTTTCGTTTGGTAGTAAAATCTGTTGATCCGGTTGCGAAAGATAGTACACCGGAATTGTATTTAAATTACATTACAAACCGAATGTTCTATATACAAAATGCGAGTATTGGTGGTTTTACTGCAAAGGATTTTTTGAAGACTACCGGAACAACAAATATCGATAATATTAATGCTTTTAATCCAGATTTGGTTATCTTAGAGTCTGCTACAAATGATGACTGGGACGATAATGAATGGTTGGCGTGGAAAGATGTATATATGTCAGCAGACGAAGTTAGAAATAAAATAACTTCAGCTATTAACTTACAAAAACTGCAAAAGACTGGCGATAAATATAAAGTAGGCATTACTCATATAAATATAAAAAGCTATACATCAAAAAGTGTTACTTTGGATCCGGATGCCACTTATAGTAATGATATAAAAGATGGTGATATTCTGGTTATAGGAGACTTTAAAGGCGATAATCGAAGATTGGCTGTTAGATTGATATCCAGATGGGATAATAAAACTAAAACAGCATATTTTAATAAAGATCTCCATACAGAAGACTTTGTAGGGAATGTTTGCCAGATTAAACGTATTGATAAATGGGTTGAGAATGTGAAAGAATTTGTACGACGTGCCCGAGAATATAATTCCAATGTTGAGATAGGGATTATTACCGGTGGAATGCCTAATATGAATGCACGCAGATTGGAAGGCTATAGAGAAAAAGCTCTCTCCTTTATTGACGATCTTCAGGCAAAATATATAGATATCTATCAGGCAACATATGATTTCACATACAATCGTGAACCAAAGAAACAGCTTTTTCTGAACGCAAATAAAAGTGTGACCTCCACAGGTGCTAAAAGGTATACACTTTATCTTGACAATGGTAACCCTCTTGAAGTGATGCTTGCTAGAAACTTTAAAGTATTTGTGGATGGTAAGCAGTTGACAATACGTGATTTTTATGTAGATGGGGGACTCGTTAAGACATGGCCACAAGATGTTGGAGAACCTTTGGATCTGTATAACGCTAAGTGGGTTGTTAAGCCATCAATTTTAGTATTTGAAGATGGCATTATTCCTGAAGCGGGTAAAGATATCAAAGTTTTTTATAATGACAACGATGACTTTAAATGGTCTCAGGATGATACCCATTTAGGAACCAATGGTTATAAAATTTATAGTCAGACGATAATCAACACACTTTTTAAATAAAAACAGACGCGAGAGGATAAGTTGCTTATCCTCTCATATAAAGATGCGAATGATTTATAATCCAAACCGCATCAGTAAACTGCCATCCTCCACACTGACACTCTTCACAAAAGATCCCTGGATACTGTTTTTATTGAGTTTGTAGATCGGAATCTTGCGAAACACTTCA
>JANTGR010000185.1 GCA_024762875.1 Sulfurospirillum sp. | reverse complement strand
CCAACAAACAGCTCAATTTTGTCCAACACATTCACACTATCTTAAAAGCCACAGGTCAAGCTGCTATCGCTGTACCTGACAATGTTCTTTTTGAGGGTGGAGCTGGAGAAGTTGTGAGAAAAAAACTTTTGCAAAACACCGACTTGCATACAATTTTACGACTGCCTACAGGTATATTTTATGCAAATGGCGTAAAAGCAAATGTTCTCTTTTTCGATAACAAACCAGCATCTAAAACTCCGTGGACAAAAGAGATTTGGTATTATGATTATCGTACCAATATCCACCATACTTTGAAGAAAAAATCGATGAAATTTGAGGATTTGAGTGAGTTTGTAGCGTTTTATAATCCTGAAAATAGATTTGAGAGAGATGAAACATATTCTGAAAAAAATCCTAATGGCAGATGGAGAAAATTCTCTTACGATGAAATCATCAACCGTGATAAAACAAGTCTTGATCTATTTTGGATCAAGGATAAATCTTTGACGGATTTGGATAACCTGCCTGATCCTGATGATTTGGCACAGGAGATTGTCGAAAATTTGGAAGCTGGATTGGAAAGTTTTAGGGAAATTCTGACAAATATAGAGTAATTTTTATTTCAATAGACCAGCGGTACAAAAACAAAACCGTCATACCTCTCATGGCGTATCTCATCTACTGTAGTCTTTTCAAAAAGATAGATGGCATGCTGCACCGGTATCACCAGATGTGCAGCGATACCCAGCTGATCAAAAAGTACCTCAGGGATCTCAGATGCACTGGCAGATACCAATATCGCATCAAACTTTTCACCAGGAGCACCTAAAACATCAGTTGCATTTTGGATTTGTGCATTTGTGATACTTAGTTTTTGCAGATTTTCAGCGCCATATGATACAAGTTTGCTTTGGCGCTCAAGCCCCAAAACAGTACCTTTTTCACCAACGATTTGTGCCAAAAGTGCTGTCGTCCAGCCAGAACCGGAACCGATATCAAGTACTTTATCACCAGGATTTGGCTGTAACAGCTCCAGCATAAAAGCAACCGTCCATGGCTGGGATATCGTCTGTCCATCGCCGATAGGAAGCGGCGCATCAACATATGCTTCATGTGCAAGATCGGAAGGTACAAAATGTCTTCTGTCAATACTTTCAAACGCTTCAATGATTCGCGGTGTTTTTAAAACACCGCTTTGACATAAGGCTTTTACCAATTCTTTGTTTGATCTCATGATACAATTATACCATCTTTAAATACACGTAAAAAGATGAGGGCATATGATAAACTTTGATACGATTGCAGAGTATGCAACACTTCATACTGTTACGATCATTACTTTTTTTCTGGCATTTGCCACGATCGCACATATGCTTTCACGGCGAAAACAGCCTGCGGTGATGATCGCATGGACAGTTGTCATTATCGTGCTTCCTTATCTGGGTATGCTGGTTTATCTTCTTTTTAATGTCCGAAAAATCGGAAAAAATGCTTTACATAAAAAGAAAGTCTCCCTTCAAAAGATCAATGAAGTTACAGATGGATTTGACTCTGAGATCGAACAATTTATCAGGCGTGCAGATATCGCAGGGGCAACAAAACAAAATAGCTTTTATCTCTGTAAAGACAGTGTTGATACCTATGAAAAGATCATCACTAAACTCCAATCAGCAAAAAAATCTATCTATATCTCCACCTATATCTTTGGAGATGATCCTATCACCCAAAACATACTCACCCTCTTAAGCCAAAAAGCAAAAGAGGGCATCGAAGTAAAACTGCTGATGGATGCATTTGGATCACTCTCGCTAGAACTTTTTCCTGGATCACTGCAAGCATTTAAAAATGCCGGCGGAGAGTATTGCTTTTTTATGTCGCTGCTCAAACATCCGCTTGCCAATAAACTCAATCTCAGAAACCATCGAAAGATGATCATCATTGATCAACAAAGTGTTATCAGCGGAGGGATAAACCTTTCGCAAAAATATATCTCTCCAAAGAGGGATGAAACAGTCTGGACAGATCTCTCTTTCATCATCGAAGGCACTGCAGTACTGCACTATTATGAGATATTTAGATATGACTGGGAATCGCAAACTAACCAAAAACTATTAACTGCCAAAAGAGACTTTGTCAACCCTCCGCAAGATGAGAGTATCATCCAAGTAGTTCCATCTGGACCGGATGTAGATAATGATGCACTTTATGAGTCGATTCTCTATGCGCTCTTTTTGTCCAAACACCGTATCTGGATCATCACACCCTATTTTGTGCCTGACGGGGCTTTGATGGATGCACTCATGATCGCCAAACATCGCGGTGTCGAGATCAAAATCCTGCTGCCTCAGAAGTCTGATCACTTTTTTGCAGACATCAGCAGAAGTGCATTTTTAAGAGATCTTCAAAAAGAGTCTATAGAGATTCTCTTTTTCACACCAAAGATGCTGCATGCCAAAGCACTTTTGATCGATGATCTTGCACTTGTGGGAAGTTCAAACTTTGATGCAAGAAGCTTTTTTTACAATTTTGAAGTGATGAGTTACCTCTATAGTAAAAAGGATATAATAGTCATAGAAGAGTGGATAAAAATGCTTTTAAAAACATCTACCGCAGGTATAAAACCGGCAGGAAAAGTGCGTATTTTGATCGAAAACTTTTTCAAAATGCTCTCACCTGCTCTTTAAAAAGTATAAACACCCTCAACTGAGCAGTGCTGCGCAAAAAGGAGGCAAAACAATGTATCGTAAGTTACTCCCTTGGTATCTAGATCCCAACAGTGACGCTATTTGCATCAAATCAGCCCAAAACAGCCATCTTGAAAATGAGACTTTTACACTGCTAAACTGGAATGTTCACAAAAACAACCATAGCTTTAGCTGGCTGCATGATTTTCATAACATACTCAACGATCATGCCCCTGACCTGATAACCTTTCAAGAGTATCAAACAAAAAGCAAACGAAGCATCTTAGACCAGCACAAACACTATGGTTATGGATTTTTTCCCAATATCGAAATACAAGGCAAAGAGTATGGGCTCCTCAGTGCCGCCAC
>JANTGR010000184.1 GCA_024762875.1 Sulfurospirillum sp. | reverse complement strand
GGCGATTTCAACCCTATGATGTTTTTGCAAAACAGTTTCTTTTTGAATCAGAGTTGATCCCAAGTAACTCTGCAGTTATCAATCAGTATGCCCTTGAGTCTTACCATGAAAAAAGAGATTTGTATGAAGCCACGCAGGAGTTTATGGGGCGTATTTTTGAAGATTTTGAATTTGTTTCAGGTTTTAGTGATATCACGACACCGGTTGAAGAGATTTTTGAAGCCAAAAAAGGGGTTTGTCAAGATTTTGCACAGTTTGCGATATCTGCTTTAAGAGGTATTGGCTTGCCGGCAAAATATATGAGTGGGTATATAGAGACAATTCCCTTAGAGGGTGAAAAAAAGTTGTTTGGCACAGATGCTTCACATGCTTGGGTGGCAGTCTATATCCCCAATGCAGGATGGATGGAGTTTGACCCCACAAATAATATCATCCCAAAAGATCAGCATATTCTTTTAGGTTCAGGTCGAGACTACCATGATATCTCCCCACTCAAAGGGGTGGTAAGAAGCAGTGGTACAAGCCAACTCTCCGTGATGGTGGATGTAAGGAGAGAAGTGAAGAAATCTGATTTAAATATGGCACAATTTCAACAACAGATGCAAGGGCAGCAGTAGTTTTTAAAGAGCAGCTTAGCCACTCCTTGCTATCCTAAATGTCACGGCATCTTCAAAAATCAAAGCATTGTTATGGTAACAGACGATGATACCGTTACTTGGTGCTAATATCTTATGAATGACATTTCCCTCAAGCGCATGTACCACTTTTCCTATCATTTCACCTTTGACGATATAGTCACCGCGTTTTTTTCTGGGGATAAAGATACCGCTTTTGGGTGTTTTCATCACTTCGATATCATCTTGGGTTATGACAGTAGATTCATAGCCGCCTAACATCTTGTAATCAATGACATCAGTTTTACTGAGAAACTGTACCAACCTCTCAAAAACTTCATACGAGTTTTGTGTCTCAATTTGGTTTTCATTGGGACAGATGATAGAGTAGGCTTTTTGACCCCACAGTTGTAAGTTATACTGTAAAGTGACCGTGTCTATAGGATTTAAATCAGCATGATGGATGATTTTGTTACCAAAGTTTTTAGCAGATTCCAAATCCTCATAGCCTGATTTAAAGAGCTTGACATAAGGCATACAAGAGGCTAAATCTTTTCTGTTTTCTAAAATGATAGTGTGCGTATATCCTTGAAGCGCATCAAAGAGTTTTTTTGCGATTCTCTGGGTGGTTTCACCTTGGTCGTAGCCTGGAAACATCATATTGATATCTGTTTTATCAAGCGGCCAAAATCTTTCGTTGATATTTAAAGCATAGTGGTTGACAGAAGGGATGACTAAGATATCACCTTTAATTCTCTTTTCATCTTGGATTTTATGTTTTAAAAAGTCAACAAGTTTTGAAGCGCTGTGCAGAGGAATGATATTTTGCCCCTCCATGGCACCGACAACGGCGACACTTGGTGCATCCGGATTGGATCCTTTAAAGAGGTATCCTTCTACAAGCAGAGGGGCACGGTTGAGAGAAGTGATTTTAACGATTTCAATTTTTTGCATCATTTTCTCCAAATATTCGTGCGAGCAGTGATCCTTCATAAACCACAGGGTAAGCACGCAGGGTAAACAGTATCCCGGAACTTGGGGCATAGACAGTATCTAGTGTAGCGCCAGTTAAAGGATCCACGATATTGCCTATCTCATCACCTTTTTGAATAACGGCACAATGCTCTAACGAGGCTACAAATAATCCACTTGTGCTGGCGTTGAGATAAAAAACTTCTCCCACTTCGGAGGTAAAAGGGTCTCTTATGTCAAATGTCTCATCACTTTTAATGATACCTTCTTGTCGCATCAGGTTTAACATGCCGACAAGTAGCTGTTTTCCATATGCTTTGGTGAGTCGCATCCCTACACCCATCTCAACAACAATGGTTTTTGTGCCCATCAAGTTCAGTGTATGTGAGAAAGTAGCTTCAAGTACGGTGACTGCGTCATGAATCCAGATAAAGTCACAGTTTAAGGCTTTTGCCAGTGGCAGCGTATCATTTAAAAATGCTTTGTTGATACGTATCTGAGGGATTTCACGTAAAAAGATGTTTGAGGAGTGTATATCTATAGCGATATCACTTCCTTTGATATCTTCTGTTAAGGCATGGACTAGTTTTCCTGGAAAAAACTCATGTTTTCCACCGGGAAAAGTACGGTTTAAATCTACGTCATACAACGGAAACCCTCTAGTGATTGAGTCGATACCTAAAGCATTTACTGCAGGATAGATATCAACGATACCTATAATGGCATCAGGATTTTCGCTTAACCATCTGGTGAGTAGATAGATGGCGTATTGCCCTTCAAGTTCGTCACCGTGTATGCCGCTCACAATAGAGATTCGTTTTAAGTTATCATGATAGCCTTCTTTTGGGGTAAAACGACTTCTTTTTATACTGAGTGTTTCGCCTACAGGTAACTGGGATGAAAATATTTCTGTTGTTTGCAATTAATCCTCTACTATGACTTGTTCTAGGATGGAATTAATATAGTTTAAAATCTCCATTTGACTCATCTCTTCTCTATCTTTAAGTTCAAAATCAGGTGCGAGGATATGTACAACGGTATCAATCTCATCCAATATCGCAGCTGTCATCTCTTTGTCTTTGTCAAATCTTATATGAAAATCAGCCTCTTCAACGAGTGTCCCTAATTTTAGAAAATAATCACTATTTTGTCTATATGTTCTTTGTGAAAGTGTCCCGCAAATTTCACTTAAAAGTGAGTGGGCTTTATCCACAAACTTATAGTCTAAGTCAGGATGATTTTTGGAGATTGTTTGAAACAATTTTCCTAACTCGATGATTTCACCAAAGGCATCAGTATTGATATACTGTCGTGCGATGATGGCATTTTCTCTGGCTTGATGCATACTATCTGCAAGGTTTGCATGGTGCTCACCTATGATCGCTTTATTTAAAAAATCCAGTGAATTGTCGTACTCTAATGCAATATCAAACTTTTTATAGAGCGCTTT
>JANTGR010000183.1 GCA_024762875.1 Sulfurospirillum sp. | reverse complement strand
GCCTGTGCATTTTTTCTATCTTGATACTGTCTCATTACACCAACCTTTTTGGTTTAAGTTTTTGAAATGCACTTTCCCGTCTGATTTTCTTCTGAAGCATCATCACAGCGTATTGCAATGTTTCTGGTCTTGGTGCACAGCCGGGTAGATAGATATCAACAGGTATGACCCTATCAACACCCTGTACTGTTGCATATGTATTGAACATACCGCCTGTATTGGCACATGACCCCATAGAGATAACCCATTTTGGTTCTGTCATCTGATCATAGAGCCGTCTGATAAATTGTGCGTGCTTTTTAGTCAATGTACCCGCAACGACCATCACATCTGCTTGTCTTGGACTTGCTCTAAAAATAGTACCAAACCTATCAAAATCATAGCGAGAAGCACCTGATGCCATCATCTCAATAGCACAACAGGCCAAACCATAGGTCAATGCCCACAATGAATTACTTCTACCCCACTGAACCAATTTATCAACAGTTGTCAATGCAACCGGTAATCCACTATCTTGTAAATAATTTACTTTATGCTGTGCCATTCAAGCGCTCCTTTTTTCCATGCATATATAAAACCAATAGCCAAAAGAACCACAAAAAGTATCATTTCAGCAAAGCCAAACCATCCCAGTACCTTAAAGTCGATCGCCCAAGGGAACATAAATATAATTTCAACATCAAACAAAATAAATAACAATGCATAAAGATAAAATTGCGAAGACATTTTATTTGGCTGCTTTGAGACTTGCGGTCCACACTCATAGATAGAGAGTTTTAACTTTTCATTATCCAGTCGTGCTAACTTTCTACTGACAAATCGTGCTAACACCGTCGTTGCAATAAATGCCCCAAAAGTTAAAACGAAGAAGATAAATGCCCCAAAATATGGGTGTTCAACTGCCATATGGCTCATAGTGATTCCTTTGTAGATTTGGTAATATTATGAATTATAATATTTTCTAATTGTAAATTTTACACTATTTAAATTAAAAAGAGTAGTAAGTTGAAAGCATTGCGGGCAGTTTTATCTCCTTCTTGTAACAAAATGACACACTTCATTTATTATCAAAAATTTTGAATAAATCAAGTGTGATTGAAAGAGTTAAATATATTGTAAAAACTCTAATTTTATCTATTTTGTTACTTTATGAAACAAAACCTACAGTTTTATCTTCACCAAAAGCACCTTTTTTCTCTCTTGTAATGGCCGCATTAAAATCATTATTTGTGAATATTGGTAACGCTTTGACGGCTACATTCAGTGCTGTATTTTTGATGATGACTTTTATTTGTCCACCTGTCAGTTCTGCTTTTGCAAGTGATTCGATACTGAAATTTTCTTCATAATCAGCATTTTGCGGCAGCATATTTTGCCAGAGAACCAGGCGCTGTTTGTAGTTGGGTTTTGCAAATTCTATCTTATAGTCAAAACGTCTGGAAAAAGCTACATCAATCGTTTCTAGCAGATTGGTAGTTGCGATTAATATCCCTTCAAAAGACTCTATCTGCTCTAAAAAGATATTTTGCATTTGATTGTGCATCTTGTCAGATCCGCTTCCACCGCTTGTTGTTCGTGCTGATAAAAACTGATCTGCTTCATTTAACAGTAAAATCGGCTCTGTTTTTGTCTTTTTTGCCAGCTCTTTATATGAATCAAATATCTTTCTGACATTTTTTTCACTCTCACCCACATACATAGAGAGTATTTTGGAGCAGTCAAAACTAAGCACACTTCGCTTCAGTGTTTTGGAAAATGAAAGTGCTGTCATCGTTTTACCCGTGCCTGGAGGACCATAAAAAATCAACTTTGCATCAATCCCTTTTCGCTTGTCAGTAACACCCCACTCTGTTAAAAGTTTGGCAACATTTTTATCCATTTGTTTAAGAATCGTATCCAAAAGTTCTCTTGTTTTCGGATGCAAAACAACATCTTCGAGTTTTGTTTTTGGTTTCATCAACTCAAAAATTTCCTGCTCTTCTACCAATGTATCGAGTTTAATCTTTTCCGGTTTCTTGGTTTTATGCGGATGCATGATCTTGTGTAAAAATTCTTCATTGATAAAAAAGCTTCTGGTCACACCACCAAAGCTGGTCAACAATTCATCATAATCAATAATCTCTTTATCAATCAGTGTAGAACTCTCTTCAATTAAAGCCCGGTATTTGATTTTATCATACTCATTTTCAGAGATAAGATTGATCAATGTATTCATTTCTCTCAAGCTCTCTAATTCTCCGGAATACTCTTCTTTCAGCAGCGCCAAAAATATTACCTGTTCTTTTGTATCCAGCGCATATTCTTTAAAAAGCGTTTCTACCGGCAAAGGATGAGTCGTGAGTTTGATGCGCTCCATAATCCGCTCTTCAAGTTTTGCCAATCGCTTCGAAAGTCTGTCAATATTGAGTGATTTTTTAGCATAATTATATCTGAGAGTACTAATTTTCTGATACAGTTCAATGCGTTGAAACTGGTCTTTGAGATACTCTAGATTGTCATTATAAGGTGCCAACTTGGGAGGGGGAGCTTCCAAAGTACCCTCTTCAAGCAGCTTGACAAATGCCATACTCAAACTCACAGAAGCATTGACAAGCTCCAGATTGGATAACTCACCGATTTTGGCCTGTGCAAAATTACTTTGTGCTATCCAGCCTAGATCCAGCAGGTTTTTTACCAATGGTAAATGTTTGACATATTCATAGTTTTCTGAAGAAAAAAGTTCTGTAAGTACTTGAAAAACCATACTTTCAGCATCCCCTTTGACATGCCGATCCACCAGATATCTTAAAATCAGCGCTTCTTCATTGCTACATTTTAATTGAGAAAAAATCTTTGTCTTTTCTATCTGTTTATTTTCTAAAAAGTCGATTAGATATTGCAATCATTCTCCTGCATTGAAGATAAAGGTGGTCAAAAACCACCTTTTTGAAAGTTATAGTTTTATACAAGAAATTTCATTGCCAAACCGGCAACATCATCCAGCACCGAACCATCATGATCAAAATCCAATAAAGAGATCAATCCTGATGAACCACTTTCAGCATTATTTTGT
>JANTGR010000182.1 GCA_024762875.1 Sulfurospirillum sp. | reverse complement strand
ACGAGACTTTGAGGGCCGCCTTCATCGCTTACCAGCACCGGAAGACCGCTGGCCATTGCTTCTATCACAACTTGACCAAGTGTATCTGTATTTGAAGGAAAGACAAAAAGATCAGCACTTGCATAAAGAGCGGCTAATTCTTTTCCCTCTTTGTGTCCTAAAAATTTTATATTGTACCTTTCATACTGCTCTTTTTTATGATAATATGCACCGCTGCCAATGAGCACCAGCCAATCAGTAAAACCCTCTTCATAACGTTCTATCCAAAGTTCTAGTAAAAATCCAATATTTTTCTCTTTTGTAACACGTCCTACAAAAAGTGCTTTTTTCGCCTCTGCCGGTATACTATACGCATCCCAAATATGTTGATCTCTTAGCGTTTGGTCAAATCTTGAGATATCAATCCCTGCAGGGATCGTATAAACTTTATCATCTGAAAAATGCATACGTTTTTGCAGCTGCTCTCTATAGACTTCGGAGCGGATAAACAATCCCTGAAATCCTTTGTAGAAAAACTTTTCAAACTGCTGTGTCAATGACTCAATAAATCTTTTTTTTGTATTGGCATAAAGATAAGAGGGGAAATCGGTATGATATGTTCCCATGACAGGGATTTTGAGTAATTTTGCACACATCAATGCACTAAAACCAACAATACCGGGCGTCGATATATGCAGCATGTCAGGCTCTTTTTTCTTGATCTCTCTATAAAGCCTTAAAAACGGCGGAATCACCATGTCAAGCTCTGGATAAAAAGGCATTTTAAATGTTATAAAAGGTTTTAAAACATGAAGATTATCAGCTTTTTGACAATAGTGCTTTTTTGTAGAGGTGATAACTGAAAAATCTTTCTCTTTTTGTTTTGAGATTTTAGCAACATCTTGAATAAATCGCGAAACACCGTTGGCATCACACAGTGTATCTGTCACAAGACAGACACGTCTACTTTTTTCGCTCAATGATTTATCTTAACTATTTTTTCACTGTCTGCTGTAAAATCAAGTACGACAAAGTCACTCCAGCCATTTTCAAACGCCATATCTTCTAATGCATCTGTGCAATAGCTCGACTCTAAGTAAATACTCTCTTGTTCCTCATAAACAGGAAGCATCACCCCTTCAAAACCATGTGCTCTTGCAAACTCAATATCATCTTTAAAACGTTTTTTCATTTTCTTTAAAAGTTTTTTCATCTTCTTACAATTCCCTGAAAAATATAAAATAATTTAGCATATTTTAATAGATTTGTATCTCAAAATGGTTACAAAACGCGCTATATTTTGTAACCATATTGTAATCTGCATTGCTTCTTATTTGCTTTCAAATACTTGAGGATAAGTAAAGATAGGCAGATACTCCGTATCATAATTGTCTCCATTTTTATCGATCAAAGTAGCAGTATCACCTACCCCTTTGGTGATACTCTCACTATGATCATAGGGCCTGTCTGTAATGATCTCTCCAAATTGATAGGGAGTAACATCATCAATATGGGTAAAACCCGTCTCTTCATCTCGAAAATATTTAAAGGTAAACGGCGTTTGTCCAAAATAGTCTTTTCCTTTGGTATAACGCTGTGTTGCGACCACCTTTCTATATCCTGTCGCACCGGCAATAGATTCATCACGTGTTGGGAAAAGAAGCGGTGCCGCTATAAAGCCGTTTTCATCCAGATAATCTTTACGAGCCGTAAATTCGCGTACCAGTTTTAAACGCGTGTTTTGAATCTCTTTGAGTTTAGCAACTGATGAGAGCTCAAGTGATGGAAAATCATCACTATAACCTCTCTCTTTTTTAATAAATTCTTTGAGATAGAGCTCCATAGAGTTTGGCATATCCCCATACAAAGATGCTCCTACCACATGATTTAGAAAATAGCGGAATTCTCCCATCTTGGCTTCACGATTGATCGGATCACCTCTGTGCGCACTGCCGCATGTCACATCATAGCCTGCAGTGCCATTGTGCTCATATCCAAGATAATCCATCTCTCTCCATCCAAGATCACCGGCGAACTTTCGCGAAAAAGACCAAACCGTATCGATTGTATTGCCTGTACCTGAGCTAAACTGCTCTGGTTCAAATCCATAAGTAGAGCTATGACATCCCACACACTGCAGCAGCTCTTCAGGCGTCTGGCCTCTTAGATTTCCCTCTTTATCTTCGATAAACCCGCTAAGGTACCATCCAGCCCCACTATCCATCCAAGACTCATTTTCGTTATAATAAAGCGGTGCATCTTCCTCTTTTGCAACCACTTCCCCGGGATAGTACATTTTATACTTATACATATATCGGATCTCTTTGACATGGTTTGCTCTGGTACCTGGAAATCTATTTTTTTCAAAATCTCTGCCATCTGCATCCACATCTACATAATGAAGCGGATGTGCAAACTCTGTACCTAAAGGAAAGAGTCCTTTATCCGTATCTTCAATTTTAGCCGCCCCTACATAGTAGTCATCACCAGATTCAAGTCTATCCTGTATCGCTTTTTCCAAAAGTTCCAAATTAGCTTTATAAATCGTTACATTGTATTCACCGCTCTCATCTTGCATAAATTTTGGCGCCATACGGATATAGACACCGCTTACACTGCCGGTATGCGGTGTAAAGATACCGTAAGGCATGAAGTTAATACTTCTCCAGCCGGTGTTAAACCCTTTATCATCTACAAACAGTGCTTCCTCTTCATTTGCTGTTCGTACAAAACCGTCACTGTCAGCCGGGAGTGCTGCGGGGTTTAGAGCAGGAAAAAGCCTGAACGCATCATCTTTAATATGAGAGTTACTCACTTTTTTTGATCCCTTCTTTTTAGCATAGGCTGCTTCCCAGTTATCTTGCTTGATATAGGCTTTCATATCCCACATTGATGTATCAATTTGTTGCTTTTGTATTGCAGCATCGAGTTTTTCAGGGAAAATCGTATTTTCCCAAGGATTTATATTGGGAGATACCGTAAATTCATTTGCCGGTCCAAATGCATACTCTAACTGGAGATTGCCTACGATGGAACTTGCCCCTGCCTGAGGTAAGGTATTCCCCAGCTGTTGTCTGGCTGCAGCATTTGAGTGGCAGAAGAGACAGGCATTTTGCGTTCCGTATGAGGT
>JANTGR010000181.1 GCA_024762875.1 Sulfurospirillum sp. | reverse complement strand
TGTAGACATTGGCCGTAAGGAAAAAAATCAGCAGGGCAAGGCTGAGAGTGACACCAAGGATTATTTCGAGAAGATAAATGTGAGAGGACGATAGTGGTAATCCTGAGTTTTTTCTTTGATACGAGATAACTTTCCATTTGGAAATAGCCAACGGGATGCTTGCTAGATGGAAATCCTTCTTTTTCATATCAACATTTAACGGTACAATATTGATATCACCAAATTGACGTGTCTGCTTCAGACGTTTGTTTGTATCGTCGGATATCGGATGAATTGATTTGTATAACCACTCCGGTTGGTTACTTGAAAAAATAATCCCATCCGGTGAAATCAGGGCAACTCGATCTTCACTCTGGGAAAGAAGGTTTTCAATCTCACCTATCTCTATTTTTATTGCTACGACCCCGATGGGACTTTCTACCAGGTCATTATAAATTGGTGCACTTAAATGTATCCCACGTTTTTTGCTGATAGCTCCAACCGCTGGATATACGGCAACTTGGCTCTTCATCGCGTTTTGGAAATAAGGCCGGAACGCATAATTATAGCCGACATTTGAAATTTCACTAAAGTGAGCACTATATAAAGTTGTGCCACTGCTATTCATTATATAAACGTAGCTGGTACGTGCGAGACTGTTTGCTGTATCGATAAGAGCTTGAACCTGTTGGCTGCTCTCTATGGTGTCTGGATTTAATGCAGCAATGGTTATTCTGTTTTTGGCAAGTTCGTTTAATATTTTAAGCCGTTCATCAATCGTATGAGAGATTTTCTGCGCCAAGAGCTCAATACTTGCCTCATGCGAGGCTCCTTGTGCCTCAATTCTGAGTAATGCCGCACTCCAGTAGCCTAAAATTGATAAAACACAGATCAGGAGAATAAGAAATAAGATAAACTGAGCAGCTGCAAATGGAGGTAGTAGCTGTTTGTTTAGATGTGTCTTTTTGTTTTTTGACTGATCCATAGAACAAATCCAATAGTGCAGTAATTTGTGAACAGCAAATATAATGCCCAATCAAAAGTGATATGCTTTTTTAGATTTGGAGCCACATTTGCCTTTAGCTGAGTGGTTTATATTTCTCTTGAGATCACAATAGAACAGGATTATAGCCTGATAACATTTGTTATAAATATTACAAAGGGTATATCGTGCCAGATTCTCATTAAGTTAATGATCAAATCAATCAAAATCCCTTCTTTCTTATTACATATTGCATATTTCCCATGCCGCGTATGATCTCCAAAAAAAATGGCAAAAATGCTCGTGATCAAAGGATAAATCCGGTCGGATTCTTTTGGAATATTTATTGCACAAAATACCTGTATGTCTTGTATGTATAACACTGTTTGTTCTTTGATGGGCACCTTAACCCCCTGATTATAGAATTGCAGCTGATGCTTTTGCGCTGATGAAAGCGAAGCCATAACAGAAACATAAAACCAAACTGGGAGGATCAATGTAATGAAAAAAGAAATTTTGATGAAAGTATCAATTTTTGCGATTTTGGCTCTAGTTGTTACACTGTTTACCACGCCTGTATGGGCAGCTAAAACACTGCGGATCACGCTTCAGCTACCTATTAAACACCATCTGGGAGCAAACTTAATTGATTTCAAAGAGCAAGTTGAGCGCGAGAGTGGTGGATCTCTAGAAGTAAAAATATACCCATCTGCACAATTGTATAAGGACAAGGAAGTGCCGCAGGCAGTTTCCTCCGGTGCCATCGAAATGGGGGTAGCATCGCTATCACAATTTGCCGGAACGATTCCTGCTGTGGATTTATTTTATGTTCCCTTCCTCCTACCCTCCTATGACAAGGTCGTCAAGGCAACCCAGTACGATAGCCCGATTCGCAGCCGTATTGATGCAGAAATTCTAAAAACAGGTGCACGGACTTTATGGTGGCAGGCTTATGGTGGGGTTGTCCTTTTATCTAAGGATCACGCGGTAAAAATGCCTGAAGACCTAAAAGGTTTAAAAGTTCGTGTTTTCGGAAAGATGCTTGGTGAGTTTGCTAAAGCTGTGGGTGCTGCACCAACAGTAATGTCTGGTTCCAAGCAATTTTTGGCTTATCAGCGTGGTACTGTAGATGCTGGAATGACAGGTATAACCGCAGTTAAACCACGTAAGCTTGATCAGGTGATGGATTATGCAACAATTACTAACCACGCTGATATAGAATTTCTGGTGTTGATCAATGATAAGGTTTGGCAGGGGTTGAGTGACAAAGAACAAAAAGTTCTTGTCACCGCGGCGCGGAAGGTAGAAAAAGAACTGCGTGGTAAGATTCAATCTCTGGAAGCAGATGCGCTTGTGTACGCAAAAGCGCACATGAAGGTTACTGAGCTTAATTCTGATCAAATTGCTGCTTGGCAAAAAGCAACTCAATCTGTGGAAAAAATTTATATTAACAACTCAGGACCTCTTGGTGCAGAACTTATAAAAGCTGCAAAAGAACTTTAAGAAGGACCACAGGGTGAAGGGGAATTCCCCCTTCACCCTTGGTAATATTCTGTGCTGGAATAATGGTTTTTTATGCTTAATTTGGGAATCCGATAACCGGGCTAAAGGATAAACTTAAATGGGTTTTGTTGATCGATTTTCAGATTTGTGTGGGCGACTTTCCGGCTGGCTTTTTTTTGTGGTAGCAGCCATGGTGACTTACGAGGTGGTCGCGCGATACATCTTTCATGCTCCAACTATCTGGGCTGAAGAAATGTCTCTATTTTGTCAGATTTGGGCGACTTACTTGGGAGCTTCCTACGTTCTTCGACATCGAGAATTAATCAAGATCGACATTTTAAGTAACCATTTTGGAGCAAGATTTAATTTTTTTTCTGACCTGCTCTCTTTATTAGTTATTGCAGTCTTTAGCGCAGTGACTGTTTTTTATAGCTTGGGAATCGTGATTGATTCTGTCAAATTAAGTCGCTCTTCTGCGACGATGCTCAGTTTGCCTCTGTGGCTAACTGAATCGGCTATTCCTATAGGATTTACTCTCCTCTTCCTACAGTGCATTTCTGAGTTTATTAAGATCCTGTCGATACGGAAAGAATCCAGTTTGTGACAACGATAATAATCATATGTAGCTTGATGGGCTTGATGTTAATTGGAATTCCAGTCGCTTTTACTTTTGGAATT
>JANTGR010000180.1 GCA_024762875.1 Sulfurospirillum sp. | reverse complement strand
GGAAGGCGTGGAGAAAGTCCTCTCACATGGTGAAAATGTCATCCTCTACAAGAGTCTCAGAGAAAACCTTGTCAATGTGGAGTTTTATACCCATAGGCACTGCATCGTATTTAGCTGTAGTGGCAGGGAGACGATCACGTCGTATGACTTTGAGAGTATCCAAATAGAAACCAATGAGATGTTCTTCTTGCCAAAGGATATGTACCTCATCTCTGACTTTCAAAGATATGAGGAGAACCTCAGTGCGTATATGTTTTTCTTTGATGAGGAGATCATCAAGAAATTTTTAGAGTCTAAAAAACTCTCCACAAAGCTCAAAAAGGAACCTACGAAGTTTTTCACGATGCCCATGAACGACTCCATACTAGCCTACATGAATGCGCTAAAACCGATCTGTCAAAACTGCACAGATACCAAAGCCTTTATAGAGCTCAAACTGCTAGAGCTTTTACACCTCATCGATGAGAGTGACAGTGAAAACAGACTGATATCCTTTTTATCCACGACAAACATAGACAGTAAAAAACGAAATATCCGATCCCTGATGGATCGCTACTATCTGCAAAACTTCAGTATCGAAGACTTTGCCCTGCTCTCGGGTAGAAGTATCGCGACATTTCACAGGGAGTTTAAGAAAAAGCACAACATCTCTCCCAAACAGTACCTCATTCACAAACGGCTCAAACATGCCAAAGCGCTTTTAGAAAAAGGTGAGCTCAGTGTCACTGAGATAGCCCATGAAGTGTGCTACAAAAACATCTCCCACTTTATCAAAGCCTACAAAGAACGCTACAACAACACCCCAAAACAACACAAATAACACTCATCTGACAGAAAAACGCTATTTTTAACAGGTTTTGAGTAGTTCTATACGATGATAGAAAATAGTACCTTTGAGGTATCCATCTAAGAATACCTCAATCTCCTTTTTTTAGGCACATATCATTACACGCTTCAAACTCAACAATCTCTCCACGGCTGTTTCGCTCATACTCGCAACATGAAAAGAAGAGATTTGCCAAAGACTTTTTGGCGCGAAAGACTTTTGACTTGATTGCAGAGAGTGAAAGTGAACGCTGCTCGGCTACTTCTTTGAGCGTGTACCCCTGTAACTGAGTCTCTTCCAGTATTTCTTTATCCTCTATATATAGTTGCTCTAACATATATACCAAACACTCATCAAGTATGTGCCCCGCAGGTTCATCATCCATTTTCATCTCAAAATCTTCTCGATTTTCTCTTCGAAAATAGTCGTTAATAGCATTTTTGCAGATCCGGTAAAGCCAGCCTCTAAGATGTGCCTTCTGCTGGTGCAAAGAGACAAAGATCTTCAATGCTACCTCTTGCATGACCTCTTTTTGAATCTCTTTATCGCGTACTCGGGAGAGTACATAAGCACTCAGTTCCTTCTCGTACTGCTCCCATATAGTTTCAAACCTATTCATCGCTTCCTCATGTAGTACACGTGGTATTAATGCCACTACAGCAGACATCCTCAGCCTCTTGATCCTTGGCGTCCTTGCCAAACAGTTCGATATCTTCCATCGAGTGATAGTTTTCCCATATAATACCATTTGGGTCTTTTAGCCAATATTTGTTAGAACGTTTATAACAGCATGTAGCATCTCGCTCAACTCTGCCACCAAGCGATGCAGACTCAAAACGCTCTTGGGCTTGTAAAAGCGTTTCATCACTCTCATACAGTATACCTAGGTGGTTGACCCCTTTTGCATATCCTCTGGTGGAAATGGCAAAATTGATCGCTGGATCGTCAAGCAGCCACTGTGCATAGTCCTTTTCAACTTTAGTCGGTTTGGTATCTAACTGTGCTGTGTAGAAAGATATACTTTTGTTTAAATCCTCTACTGAAATATGTATATGTACTTTTTTCATTGTCTATCCTTTTATATTGATTTACATATGTGTAGACGGTTGAAAGTAGAAAAAAGTTGCAAGTAGTATAGATAAAATTATCCAAAAACAATACAAATGACACTCACCTGATAGAAAAACGTTATTTTTAACAGTTTTTGGGTAGTTCTGCGATTTTTACATTGCTACAATTTTCCTATATCAACTTTAGGAGGATGTTATGTTTAAGAAATTTGCGATTATAGTGCTACTAGGCTGTTTGAGCCTGCTTCAGGCAAGTGACAGTACAAGAGTCAAAGTGATTTTGGATATGAAGGCAAAGAGTGATCTGGTGCCAAAGTATATGGTGTTTTTAGAGGAAAACCTACCTAATGTGAGAGGTTTTGAGGGGTGTAAAAGTGTCGAAGTCTACTTCAATGAAGAGACCAAAGAGATGGCGATCGATGAAATCTGGGCATCCAAAGCACACCATCAAAACTATATCAAGTTTATCACTGAAAATGGAGTCATGAAACAACTCGTATCGTTTCTGGAGAAAGAGCCAATGGTAAGGTACTATAATATATTAGAGTTGTAATAATCTTTTTAGCAGGAGACCTATATGGATATCGTACATGATTGGGAAAAGATCAAAGCTGTTTTTGAGATGTCATCTAAGACCTCTTTTCATCATGCCATCGCTTCAGTAAATGAGGACGGAACGCCTCATATCACACCGATAGGCTCCCTACTACTGACAGAACCGGGCAGAGGTGTATACTTCGAAAAGTATACACACATCCTCCCGGACAATCTCAATACAAACCCACAAGTCTGTATCCTTGCAGTCAACAGCAGCAGATGGTTTTGGATAAAATCTCTGTTGTTAGGACGTTTTGTCGACTACCCGGCTCTGAGACTCTACGGTCACGCCGGAGCATTGCGTGAAGCAACAGATGATGAGCTAAAGCGCTGGCAAAGCATCATCAAAGATGTAAAGTTTACCAGAGGCTACCGCTTGATGTGGAAGGATATGACGATGGTTAGAGAAATTACATTTACCAAAGTAGAAGTTGTAAAGATTGGGGAGATGACGAAAGGATTGACAAACGTATGAGAGCTTTCTTCTAAAATCCTCAGATATAAAACCACTTAAGGTTACCATAATGATAACTTTTATATACTTTTGCTTATGCGGATCATTTCAAAAAAAACATTACGAGAGTTTTATGAACAGCCAAACTACATAGATAGCAAGTCTGCTCTTGAAGCCTGGCATTATGAAGTTCTAAAAATGCAGTGGAA
>JANTGR010000179.1 GCA_024762875.1 Sulfurospirillum sp. | reverse complement strand
TCAAAAGCGGCTGCACCTTCTATCGAAGGTACGGTTAGGTGTAAGAACTAAGCATAGCAGTTGTTTTGATAGAGCACTAATTTAAAGCTGCTCTTTCAAAGCATCTATCACCGCATTGTACTGGTTTCTGTTTTGGTTAAGGTGATAGATCATCAATGCTCCTTCATAACCTGCAATAATCAATCTCGCCCTCACTTGTGTATCGCAGTTATCTATCTCACCTAAGGTGATTGCTTTTTCTAAGATGTTTGCGATACAGCTTTCAAAGTCTTGATATACAGAGGTAAGAACATTTTTAAACTCCTTGTCGATATAGAGCATCTCTTGGCTCATCTTGTTGAGGGGGCATCCGTAGATAAGTGTATCGGGAGATGATCGCAAGATCTCAAAAAGTGTCATATAGGGTCTGTTGTTTTCTAAAACTGCCTGATATTTTGTAATAATATTTTTTCGTATTCTTTCATCTACAACAGCGAGTCCAAGCTCTTTTTTGGACTTGAAAAAATGGTACATTGAGCCTTTATTGATATTGACATCTTGTAAAATAGTAGCGATATTGGCTCCCTGATACCCTTGCTTGTAAAATATAGCAAATGCCGAATCTATAAGCCTTTCTCTTGTCTCTTTTTTCATAAATTCACCTTTTTCCAAAAGATAATTATAACATATTTGACCATATAGTCAAAAATATGATTATTTCTCTTGACTAAACAGTCAAATATATGCTATGATTCTATTGACCATTTGGTCAAGTACATAAAAAGGATATGTTATGGAACCGATACAAACCGCTATAACAGGCTCACCATCTGATCAAAATACCGCAACTGTAAATGCAATGGTTTTTGAAGCCCTGCATCAATTTTACCAAGCATTCAACCATCGAGATTTTGATCTGATGCAAAAAAATTGGCTCAACAGCGATGAGATCGCTATGGATAATCCTCTGGGAGGAATCAAACGGGATTGGGATGAGATCCAGACCGTTTACCAGCGTATTTTCTCAGGAAAAGCAGAAGTGTATGTAGAGTTTTATGACTACACCATCGTCATGCTAGATGGCGGATTTTGTGCCATAGGCAGAGAACGGGGCTATGTCCGTGCTAAAGGGCAAGAATTGGACTTAAAGATCCGTACCAGCAGACTCTACAAGCAGGTCGGCAGCAACTATCGACAGGTTCACCATCATGGCTCGATTGAAGATGCTCAGTTACTGGAAGCATACCAACAGTTGGTGCAGTAGGAGTACAATATGGATATTTATACTTTTACAACACTCTATATCATCGCGATGGAGATTTTTTTGCTTTTGACACTGCTTAAGGTGCTCAAAATATCTGCTCTGCCTGCTGACAAAATAGGTATCATTTTTTCGGTATGGTTATTTTTAGTCATTGTACTATTGGGCGGTGTTAAGATCATACCAAAAGAGATCGAAAGTGTGCCGCTTTTTGGCATCATCTTGGCCGGCGTTGCGCTCTCTGGGATCATATTTTTTGTTTTTAGAAAGACCTTTTTATCGCTTCCTCAAGAGCTTCTGTTACTGCCGCAGGCTTTTAGGATGTTTTTCGGAGCTGGGTTTATCATTGAAGCTGTTTATGGCATCATGCCGTCACTTTACGGTGTCATCGACGGGGTACTACATATCACGACGGCTTTTTTGGCAACAACGCTTGCCATCTGGGTCGCCCGTGGCTGCCAATGTCGTAAATCACTGATGATGGTCAATCTTTTTGGATTGCTTGATATTGTCATCGTGGCATATGGGATCTCGTTTTTTATACTTGAGGATATCGGTGGACACCATAATGTCTTTTACGCGGTCTTTTTTGCTGCGCCGATTTTTATTTGGCTGCATGTAGTGTCACTGTATAAACTGCTCAGTAGTGCAAAGAGATAGAAAACGTATATCATGATAAATAACGTTCTGAGTAAGTTGCTGCTTTATGGCATCAACTTGCTTCTTCCATCTGTAAGTGTAAGCACAATTTTATTTTTTTTTATTAGATTTAGGAAAACTCATTTTATTTTCATAAAATTATCTTATAATTCTTTATAAACAAGGATGATGGGGATGTAAAAGGAGGAAATCTACTATGATCATACGAAAACTTAAGTCAACAGACATACAAACTGTTTGTAAAATACTAGAAAGCTATGATTTACCAACCAAAGATCTTAGAAATTTGGACTTGGAATGTTTCTGGGTAGCGGAAGAAAAAAGTCAATTAATAGGTGTTATCGGTATAGAACTCTATGATCATATCGGTTTGGTGCGCTCTCTTGCCGTGGAAAAGCAATTTCAGGGAAATGGAATCGGCAGAAAATTATACGAAGCTTTAGAAAAAAACGCCGTAGATAAAGAAATTTTACGACTCTATCTATTAACCACAACTGCACAAGTCTATTTTGAAAAACTGGGTTATGAGGCTATACAAAGAGATATCGCACCACTCCCGATTCAACATACAACCCAATTTAGCTCTTTATGCCCAAAAACCGCAGTTTTAATGCAAAAATCACTAAGTCTCACTGAGGGCAAAAGTGAATTTGATGCGGGTCTTTACTGCGCTGAAAGCGTTTTAACAGTCGTTGCCAAACGGTATAATATAGAATCAGATTTGATCCCGGGCATAGCAACCGGATTATGTAGCGGTATGGGTAGGACATGCGGTACATGTGGTGCACTAACGGGCGGGATATTGGCTCTCAATCTGTTACTTGGCAGAAAATCAGCTGATGATTCCGTAGAAAGAAACTACGAATCAGTACAAAAGTTGGTTGATAGCTATACAAAACTCTACGGATCCACAAACTGTGCTGAACTACTTGGCTGTGATCTAGGATCTAAAGAAGGGCAGTCAACATTTGCAAATGAAACACTGCATAGACGTTGTAGAGAATTTACCGGTATGGCCGCTGATTTAGTGATAAAGATCATTGAAAATGAAAAGAAAAAGTCCTGATAATTGTCATTTATCTCTCTTTTTTATCTTCTTAAAATAGACTATTTCAGGATCACCTTCATCAAGATTATCAATAAAACCACTCGGGACATATCCTAGTTTGCCCAATAATCTTTGCATAGGAAGGTTTGATTGATTTGTTGAAGTGAACAACTTCTCGGTTTTACATAATGCTTCGACATATCTTATTAATTG
>JANTGR010000178.1 GCA_024762875.1 Sulfurospirillum sp. | reverse complement strand
TAATACTTAAGAGAATAAATATATTTAATCTAAAAAATTATTTTACTTATTTTTTTTCAAATATATATTTTTCTATTTTTTGTCTTATTTGATATACTTATAAATTGAACAAAAAGGGATTCAATCCATGAAAGCTATTTTTATCACACTACTGCTATCTATTAATATAATTAATGCCAACCAAAACACCTGCCTAGAGTGCCACACAGGCATCGCAGACATCAGAGATAGAAACTCTCTTATGATGAAAGAGATACTCAAAGTTGCAGAAAAAGCTGGTGCAAAAGGTAACGACTGTATCGTCTGTCATGGCGGTAATCCCAAAGGAAAAGAGAAAGAGAAGGCTCACAGCGGCACACTTGGCTACTTTAAAAGCCACAAAGGACCAAAAGCTTTTTACCCCTATCCAGCAAGTGCATGGATAAATGAAAACACATGCGGGATGTGTCATCCAAACCAAGTCGCGGCACAAGAGAATAATCTTATGGCAACAGAACAAGGGAAAATTCATGGTGCACTTTGGGGATTTGGTGCCAAAGAGGGATATGAACATACTTATACCAACTTTGGCGGAAAAAATCCTGATCCACATAAGCGGCTGGGTACTGAAACTTATAAAAAATATATGGAAGCGCTTGCAGAGCTTGAACCGCAGGGTTTTCCAAAAGAGACAAAAGAACTTCCTGCTGCGCCAACAGCAGATGAAGTTGAAAAAGACCCTTCACTTTCAGTATATACCTACCTCAGACAAGAGTGTTTGAGATGCCATACCGGTGGAAAAGGTCGTAAGAAAAGAGGTGATTATAGAGGACTGGGCTGTGCTTCTTGTCATGTTCCTTACTCCAACGCAGGACTTTATGAGGGGAAAGATAAAAGTATCTCCAAAACTGAAGATGGACATATGCTAATCCACGCTATCCAATCTTCACGAAAAACAAAAGTTCAAGTACATGATATAAATTATTCTGGTATTCCAGTTGAGACATGTACCACTTGCCACAATCGCGGCAAGCGTATCGGTGTCTCTTATCAAGGGCTTATGGAGACTGAATACAAAGCAACATTTGACGCACAAGGTAATGAACAGCCAAAACTGCATACCAAACGCTATCTACATCTCACAGAAGATATCCACTACTCCAAAGGGATGCTTTGTCAAGATTGTCACACTTCAAACGACATGCACGGAGATGGCTTTTTTAGAGGAGCAAATCTTGGTGCTGTTGAGATAGAGTGCCAGGATTGTCATGGGACAACTGACAAATATCCTTGGGAATTACCGCTTGGATATAGTGACGAGTTTGATACAAAACCCAAAGAGGGAAAAGCTAGAGGAACAACGAAAACACTAGCAGAGTATCTAAAACAAGGTTCTATTCCAAAAGACAAAGGTGATGGGTTTTTACTCTCAGCTCGTGGAAATCCGATGACAAAAGCAGTTAAAAAAGGAGACCTTGTAGTGATGCACTTGGCTTCTGGCAAAGATATCACACTTACTCCATTGAAAAAGCTGAAAGAAGATAAAAAAATTTCCAAAGAAGGTCTGGTCGCGATGGATCAGATAAAAGCCCATAATGATAAACTAGAGTGTTATACCTGTCACGCAACATGGGCTCCGCAATGTTATGGCTGTCATGTTAAGATCGACTATTCAAACGGCAATCAAAATCCTGACTATTTAGCGGCATCCAAAGCACATGTCAATGGAAAAACCGGTGAGGTAGATAATCTCAAAGAGTTTCTTGTTGATGGAAAAGTAACTGAAACGCGTTCTTATCTTAGATGGGAAAATCCAGCACTAAGTAGAAATGGAGAGGGAAGAGTCTCTCCTACCATTCCAGGTTGTCAAGTGACGCTTACGGTTATTGGTAAAAAAGGTAACGCCCTGCTCCAAAACCATATCTGGAAAATTCCAAATGTTGAAGGTGCTGGCAAAGAAGGGATAAACTCAATCGTCATGTCTGCTGTACAGCCGCACACTGTAAGTAAAAAATCTAGAGATTGTGAGAGTTGTCACACAAGTGCAAAAGCGATGGGTTACGGGATAAACGGTGGAAAATATTTTGCTAATCAGACTAAAACAACGATTACAGATCTTATGACAGCAGATCAAAAAATCTTACCGCATCAAGTTGATGAACAGATCTCTGCCATCCCAAATCTAAAACATGACTACTCCGTCATGATAGATGAAAACGGCACGCAAGTACAAACTGTTGGAAATCACTGGAAGCTCTCCTCTGCACTTGATAATGAAACAAGAAGCAAACTTGACCGTCGCGGTATGTGTCTAAGTTGTCACAAAAGCATCCCCGAGGGAAATCTTGCAGTTTCTGCTATGACTCACGCTGCTGATATGGCAGGCGTAAAAATAGATCGGGAGATGCACGGAGATATACTGGGTAAACTTTTAAATATAGGTGCTTGGGTGCAGGTACTTCTGCCTTTGATTTTTGGAAGTTTGGGAGTTTGGCTATTTTTAAGATGGAAAAGAAAAAAGTAGTATAATACAAACACAAAATTAACGAGGAGAAAGTATGAAAAAATTCATTGTAGCGTTATCACTTATTGCAGCGCCCCTTATCATGACCGCTGGCGATCTTATCGTCAAAAAAGGCGAGCTCAGTGTAGATGAAACCATTGCCAAAATAGAGACGCTTGTAAAAGGCCACAAAGGGATGGGAGTTTTTACCATCATCGATCATCAAGCAGGTGCAAAAAAGGCAGGATTGCAGATGAATGAAGAGAAAGTGATTCTTTTCGGAAATCCAAAACTTGGTACAAAAATGATGAGTAAAGACCCAAAAACAGGACTTGACCTTCCGCTTAAAGTTTTAGTCTATAAAAGTAAAAAAGGAAATACAAAGATCGTTTACAGAGATCCCAAAAAATGGCAAAAAGGGTTTGATCTAAAAGGCTGCAAATTGATGGATAAGATGGTTCAAGTCCTGGATACGATAACCACTCAAGCTTCACAAAAATAATACCGATCTTAGAAATATTTGCGACACGTTAGTCCAATATTTCTAAGTCTAACATCGTAGAACTTCTAATGGGCAATAGGGGCTTTTATCCAGCATGCATCTTATTGAATTTATCATTTTTCTTTTTCTAATGTTTGTCTGATAAATGGTGAACGCTTAAAGGTTATATAATGTACAATTAATA
>JANTGR010000177.1 GCA_024762875.1 Sulfurospirillum sp. | reverse complement strand
TGGAGCTAAGAAGTCTCTATGAAGGGATCAGTGCGGGGTATCACATGAACAAAAAACACTGGAACACGCTCATACTCGAAGGCATGGATGTCGATGACGCGTTGGCAAAAGAGTTGATAGACCACTCCTATGACCTGATTTACCAAAGCCTGAGTAAGAAAAAACAGGCGTTTTTGGGGTAGGGGTATGATGAGATGATTTGTCATTTTCCCGATATCAGCAGTGAGAAATTGACATAAATGGTCAAAATGGTTATAATAGACAACAAGGAGTTTTCTATGGAGACTATTTCAGCATCAGAGATTAAACAAAACAGTACACTTTTGCAAAATGCGCTTCGTGAAGATTTGCTCATCACAAAGCGTGACAAACCTTTTGTTGTCGTGATGGACTATAAACGCTATTTGGAGCTCATCAACCCCTCAGAATCCAAAAACCAAAAAGATTGGATCGATGAAACTTTTGGTGTGATAGATGAAGAGGAGGGTGACGAACTTTTAAAAGAGATATACAGTTCCCGTGTCAACAAAGTGTAAATTGCATGATCCTTGACACAGATACCATAAGCTATTACCTGCGGGGTGATGAGAATATACGCAAAAAATTTATACTTCATCGTCATGAGTTGGCTTCTACAACAATCAATTATGCAGAACTTATCTATGGGCTTAAATGTAGGGACAGTAAAAATCTCGTTCCCAAAGTGGAACTTATATTTGAGAATATCAAGATATTTACATTTGATAAAAACACAGCAAGGATTTTCGGAGTGTTAAAAGCGATACTACGCAAAAAAGGTTCTATCGTCGCTGATATGGATTTGATGATAGCAAGTATCGCGATGGCAAATAATGAAACAGTTATCTCCAATAATCTTAAACATTTTGGGAGGATTGAGGGATTGAATGTGGAGAGTTGGGCATAGTTGCTCTAAAAATTGCAATAAGGAGAGAGAGCATGAAACGACTGACACCAAATCTTGCCGTAGCCGATGTCGCGCAGAGTGTGCGTTTTTATACTGAAGTACTGGGTTTTGAGCTGCGTATGATTGTCGATGCGGAAAAGGCGCATATCGGTGATGCTCTAAAAGAGGATCTCACCTATATCTGGGCAAATGTGATGCATGGTGATGTGGGAGTGATGTTCCAGCAGAAGCAGAGTTTCGAGGAGGATCTCGGTGTTAGCGTCGAGCATACAGGTGCTTCCGCTTCACTCTATATGGAGGTAGAAGATGCAGATGCTTTGTATGAGAGTCTGAAAGAGAGGGTAACATTTCATAAAACGATCGCGACGACCTGGTACGGTGCCCGGGAGTTTTACATCAAAGATCCTGACGGCTATCTGCTGGGGTTTTCTTCGGAGGTGGAGGGGGGAGAAGCTTTTAAGACGTAAAAACTTTTTATAAAATAAAGTTAATATTAAAAATAACCACGCTATAATAAAATAAAAATTTAAAATAGTGTGGTTGTTTCATGTATTATCAAAGAGATTTAGAAGAAAAAATCGAGCGGTATTTAGCATCCCCTGAGATCATCGCTATCTTTGGTCCTCGTCAGGTGGGTAAAACCACTTTACTTAAAGAATTATACAGCCGTGTAAATAACGCAGTTTTTCTTAGTTTTGAAGATATAGAACATAAAATTCTTTTTGAAGAGGATATCAAGAGTTTTATATCCCTTTATGTCGAGCCTTATGCGTATATCTTTATAGATGAGTTTCAATATGCCAATATGGGTGGCAAGCATCTGAAATATATCTATGATACAACAGATAAAAAGATATTTATATCCGGTTCTTCTGCGATGGAACTCTCTGTCAATGCCGTAAAATATCTTGCTGGCAGGATATTTGTATTTCATCTGTACTCTTTCTCTTTTGGAGAGTTTTTAAGAGTTAAAGATGAGAAACTTTATGCGCTTTATGCAGATGCAGACATCACGATCTCTGCTATACTTGCTCAAAAAATCTATACCCATATGGAGGAGTATCTCACATACGGAGGTTATCCACGGGTGATACTGAGCAAAAGTCAAGATGAAAAAAAAGAGGTTTTGAAAAATCTGTTAAGTATCTACCTCTTGAGAGATATCAAAGAAATCGCAAGAATAACTGATGAAGCAAAGATGTACAAACTTTTAAAAGCATTGTCATTGCAGATAGGAAATGTTGTCGTTTATAACGAACTTTCTACACTCATCGGCGTAAATGCACCACAGCTTAAAACATATCTGTCTGTATTTGAAAAGGCGTTTTTAACCAAAAGCATTACACCATTTTTTACCAATAAACGGCTGGAGATAGTTAAAAACCCTGAGATATTCTTTTTGGATCTGGGGCTTAGAAATGTGATCATCAAAAACTTTTCTGCTTTAGAAGACAGAGTCGATAAAGGTGCCATACTGGAAAATTTTGTTTTTCGTGAACTGGTCGGGAGAGATCTAAAATACTATAGAACCAAAAACGGTGCAGAGGTGGATTTCATCGTTGATGATACTATTCCCCTGGAGATAAAATCAAATTTAAGCGCAATGAAAATATCTAAATCATACTACTACTTTTTAGAAAATTACAAACCCAAAAAGGGATATGTTTTAAATTTCAATCAGATAGGGAAAAAAGTATTTAACGGCGTGGAAATACTGTTTTTACCGCATTTTATGGCTGCTAAAATTGATTGAGCGGGAGTGTTAGAAGGTCATATTACCCTTACGGCATTAACTGATGCATGCAACTTTTACGGACTACTCTTTCATGACAGGCACCACCGCTTTATCCGCTTCTTCGATGTTGACCAGGCTCAGCCAGTCATGCGGCTTTTTGATGACGAGGATGATCCTGGAGTAGATCCAGCTTCGGGGTACCGCTCCGAAAAAGCGGCTGTCGGCAGAGTTGTCGCGGTAGTCGCCCAGCATGTAGTAGTGATCAGCAGGTACCGTTGTCAGGGGCAGGGTGGTGAGGACCGAGGGGACGCGCAGGCGCCGGTTGTGTACGATCCCGTAATATTTCCGGTAAGGGTCTTTGAGAAAGTAGCCCCATGCGGTTTTTACAACGGTCAGGTCATGATGCTCCGCGAGCCGGCGTGTCTTTTCGGAGTCCCCTTCGAGTTGCAGATAAAAGGAGCGATCTTTTTCGAAAAAGCAGTCGCCCGGCAGTGCCGCACAGCGTTTGATGTAGAGTCTGTCGTCTGGATC
>JANTGR010000176.1 GCA_024762875.1 Sulfurospirillum sp. | reverse complement strand
AAAAGTGCAGAATGCAAATGATGCAAAAGCGAAAACAGATGATGCAAAACAAAGCCAAACCAGGCGCTATGCAGTGTGGCGCGGGCAAATGCGGCGGCGGTAAATAGGCTTGTGCCTGACCCTCTGAAACTTTAGATTTTTTACAACTCCTTTTGATTAAAGAGCCTCGTGATTTTTACGGGGCTTTATTGTTTTATACTACTTCAGTCATACTGCACACTCGCTACACATCTTTGTACTATTACAATAATAACGAATATTGTTATGATTTGTTATGCGAAAAAAGATAAATTGAAAAATATCTAAAGTTTTAGAGACTCAAAGCTCGTGTAGAGGTGCCCTATTATTATCGCGGCACTTCTGATCTATTTTACAGGGTATTATCCGGCATTCGGTACGCATTTTACTGCAGGCGGTTCCTGAAGATTTTGATATAGAGAAGATGATCAAAAGAATCGAATCACTCGATATGGTCGAAGATGTACACCATCCGTATGTCCAGGCATTGACCAGCGGGGGAGATCGATATCAGGAAGTGACGATTTGGTCTCCACACATACTACACAGAATCTATCTACAATATCAGAGTACACATACTGGGAATCTTTTCCCGGTAGGAAAAAACAGACGGAGGTGCATCATGCATGGTTACGGATATATGGGTTGGGGATGGATGGTCCCTCTTTTGATTATAGGGGCTTTTTTCTACTGGTTTACCAATCAGAAAAGCGGCTCTGAAACGGAGGAGAAGAGTCCTCTGGATATATTGAACGAGCGTTTTGCCAAGGGCGAAATCGATGAAAAAGAGTACCGAAAAAAGCGTGATCTTTTAAGTTCCGGAGGGAATTAAGATTGTGAAAGGGTGATCAAAAAGTCGCCCGAATCAAACTTGTCTGCACCTGTATCTATACATAGGTTGTAATTTAATTGCCTATTTAGGCATTTGTTAAATCTATCCCGTTTTGCTATACTGTTTTTACCAAAATCAAGGATAGATATGTTGAATATGAAACAAAAGATAAAAATTTTCAAAGCCCTTGGAAATGAAACTCGCTTTTTAATTTTTAAAAATGTTTTTACCGGTGGATATGCCTGCTCCCTTGATAAAAAAGATCCCAGGGTAAAAGTCAGCCCACATGCAACATGTGTCAGTACTATTGCCGAACATTTTGACTTTTCATTGCCTACGATCTCTAAACATCTCAAAGAACTCAGAGAAGCGGAGATTATCGTGATGGAAAAGAAAGGCAACAAAATATATATCGAACCCAATATCGAAACCATCCGGGAATTGGGAGGATGTTTTCAAACATTGGTCGAAAATTTTGAAACCAACAGAGAACTCTTTTTCGGAGATGTTGTACTCGACTAATTCTTAATCCATAGGTTCACCTGTTGCTATTGGCCAGTTTGAACGTGAATACTCTATCATACCGCCATCGTACACCCTTGCTTCTTTTACGCCAACTAAAAATTTGGCAACAAACCAAATACCTCTCGTTTTATGCCCGGAATTACAATAAAAATTGATCGGTTTATCCAGTTCTACGCCATAGCCGTTGTTATATAAAATAGCTTTAGCCTCCTTTTTATCTAAAAACCCAAAGTAATCACCATGTTTTTTCACATAACGTATCATAGGTGTGAGTTTTGCCGTAGGGATTCGTCCATGTCTGGCCAGGTCTTTTCTGTCGTCTTCACCTCTGTAAAACTTACCCACCCGGGCATCCGCTATTTGTTTATCTTCATCATAGATTGCTTCAAAGATATCGTTGATAGAGGCTACCTCTTTCCTGTCGTAAGTTTCCAGTTCAAGTTCGCTTGTTTTTGGTGTAGGTACTTTTGTTGATGTTGCCCCTTTTTCGTGTGTCCATTTGGCATATCCACCATCGAGCAGTGCAACATTTTGCAAACCATAGATCCAACTGTTCCATAGTCCACTTGCTGCATCTGCAAAATCTACACTGTTTTTACCCCCACTATAAAAAACGATAGCACTTTCATCGGTTATCCCCACTTTCTGGAACATCTCCTGAAGCTGTTCAGGCGTAGAAGGCAGTTTTTCTATCGACCCCAGCTTCCCTTGAAAATACTTTTTTTTAGGAATATTCACAGCACCGTTTATATGCCCTTTTTCATACACTTTCGGTTCACGCGTATCTATGATGACCAAATCTTTGCTTTTCAAGTTATCGCTTAACCATTGTGTTGTAGCGATATGGTCTTTAGGCACATCCAAAGCAAAGAGTGCCGTGCTTGCCAGTGTTACTATGGTGATTTTTTTTAATATATTTTTCATGATTATCCTTCGTATAATATATTTCTGGTTCATATTTTATGTCTATATGAATCAAGATGGAAATTGATTAATCCCTTACGGGTATATAGGCATATCCTTCATTTTGTTTATCAATCAAGCCCATTGTTGAACTTGGAACAAGTTTGACAAAAGGATAGATATCTTTTTCTGTCAATTTGGCTTTTCTCATATTTGCCTCACACATAAGAAATTCTACGCCATAATTATCATGGGCAAAAGCGATACGCTTTTTGAGATCTTTGTTAGCTTTTACCAGGACAACTTGATCTTTATATGGAGAATGTGCAAGATTTTTCACAAAAAACTTATAAGCATCACCATGAATAACTACTACCGGATCAAATTCTTGCAGCTTTCCTTCATAATGTGCTGTATATCTGGCAACACCGCTTAAAATTCTCTGTTCAAATGTTTTAAGGTTGCCAGTTGTTAAATCAAAAACCACTTTTTTTGATACCACTTCTTCACTTTTTTTAGTATCGCTGTTTTCTGCCATCATTGGCGTCATAGCCAATGCACCTAACAACAGGATATTTCCAAGTTTGTTCATAATATATGCTCCTTGTAATAATTGATATAAAAGTATTGTATCATTCGAAGTGTAAAGAAAGTGTAAATTTATGCAATTGCCTATTTAGTTAAATACATTATAATTATATACTATGATGTCTAAGCAATATGCCACAGTATGTATGGTCAACTGTAAGAAGAAAAAACAACATCTATCCTTAGTAAATTTATACTTTCTTAATAAGAAAAAATCTAAATGATTGTTGGGTTTGTTTTGGGGTATGGTGAATAACCTCTATGCTATCAACCAATCGCAATCCTTCTATCAACTCTGATTTTAATTTTTCATCATGATATTGAAC
>JANTGR010000175.1 GCA_024762875.1 Sulfurospirillum sp. | reverse complement strand
GATGGTATGGGGTTGAACTTTTTAATATTGAATCAAAAAACAACCCAAGAATCGATGCCTATCAAATAGTCCGGCATCCGCTTCCCAAAGATGCCAATGGAGTTTTGAAAAGAGGTGAACTTGAAACGTTTTTGAAAACAGAGACAAGGTTTTCAAAAACTTCAGTTGTTGAACCCCAAGATGAAGTTTATCAAAGTATTAAAGTATTTTTATCTGCGCTGACCAAAGCACCCATCTTACCCTCATCGCACCTTGAACTTGATCTTCACCTCGATTCTTTAAATTATGTGGAACTTTTTACCTTTATAGAACAAAGTTTTGGTGTGCATATCGATGAAGAGATATTTTCACAACTGCTGACCATGGAGAAACTCTGCCATTATGTTTCTGAGCACAAACAGAAGATCAAGATCACGGAAGTTAACTGGAAAACGATTTTAGATGAAAAGATCAACTTTGATCTTCACTATACATCACTGCCTATGCTCCTCTATAAAACATTTTTCTTTCCTCTGTTTAAACTCTATTTTAGACTTCAAGTCTCAGGAACACAGAATTTCCCCAAAGAGCCTTGCATTATCGCACCCAGCCACCAAAGTATGCTGGATGGTTTTTTACTTGCAAGCGTTTTGCCCTATGCTGTTTTAAAAAAGACATTTTTCCTCACTTTTGAGGTTGTTTTTGGAACCAAAAGTATGCAGCCGATCATACAAAATTCTCAGACAATTATGATCAATGTCAACAAAAACCTCAAAACCTCTATGCAAAAATGTACATTGCCTTTAAAAAATGGACAAAATCTTGTGATCTTTCCTGAAGGTGCTCGAAGCAGAGATAGAAAACTGCTGGAGTTTAAAAAGTTCTTTGCGATTTTGGCAGTGGAGCAAAATGTACCAATCGTACCGGTGGTACTTGATGGAACCTTTGAGTCGATGCCCGCAGGCAGACTCTTTCCAAAACCCAAAAAAGTACGTATCAAGTATTTAAAACCTATCTATCCAAAAGGGTTAAGCTATGAAGAACTTACAGCTAAAGTAAAAGCTGCAATAGCTAAGGAGATGATCAGTTAAGCGTTAATCGCACCTCCTTAGCCACTTTTTTTGCATCGACTCTCATAAGCAGTAGTGCTCCGAGTATAAAAAATACCGCTACGGAAGCGATTCCCGCTCTGGAGTTCTCTGTCATTAAAGCCACAAAACCAACCAATAGCGGCCCTAAAATTGCAGCAAATTTCCCCAAAAAGTTATAAAATCCAAAAAACTCGGCGGCATATTCAATAGGAATCATCTTTGCATAGTAGGAACGGCTCAATGCTTGGATGCCGCCTTGCACCAGTGCGATTAGAAAAGCTAATATATAAAATTCATATATCTCATCCATCAAAGCTGCCCAAAGTGTGATAAAGAGATAGATGACAATGGCTAAAAGAATCGCTTTTTTGGTATCCCACATGTCGGCTAGTTTGGCAAAAAGAAGTGTTGCAGGAAAACCGACAAATTGCACGATCAAAAGTGCCAAGATCAGGCTTTTTGAGTCAAATCCAATCGCCATACCATAATCAACCGCCATACGAATGATTGTATCTACTCCATCGATATAGAGCCAGTAAGCGACTAGAAAAAGCAGTAAACCTTTGAGTTGTGTTATCTTTTTGAGTGTACCGGAGAGTCTTTGGTAGCCAAGCTTGACGATTTGACATCTTGTTTGATCATTTGTTGGTTTTGTCTCTTTGACAAAAAACAGCAGCGGCAGAGAAAAGAACATCCACCATAGAGCAACCGTAACAAAAGAGCGTTTAACTGCTTCTGCACTGCCCTCAAATCCAAAAAAGAGAGGATCTTGTACCATCCAGACATTGAGCGCAAAAAGAATCCCGCCTCCCAGATATCCAAGCGCAAATCCAAGACCCGAAACAAAATCAACTTTTTTCTCTTTGGCTACTGTGGGTAAAAGCGCATCATAAAAGATATTTGAGCCCATAAAGCCTATATTTCCCACTACATAAACAAATACCGCTGCTTCCCAAGCGCCTTCACCCACTAGTGAGAGTGCTATACTCATCAAGATCCCAAGATAGGCAAAGAGAAACAAAAATCTCTTTTTCAATCCTCCAACATCTGCGATTGCTCCAAGAAGCGGAGCGATAAGCACGACGATCAAACTTGAGATCGAATTTGCAAAGGCAAGCTGTGCAGTACTAACGGTGACATCTATATCAGCACTGAAATACTCTTTGAAAAAAAGTGGAAAAAATCCTGCAATTACCGTCGTGACATAAGCAGAATTTGCCCAATCATATAATGCCCATGCGTAGATGCTTCTGTTTTCAATACTTTTCATATCAACATGATGACCCATTTTGGATAAAATGAAGATTATGAACTTTTTAAGAATATTTAAAAAACCAAATCTTATCGCTGCACATAGAGGAGATCGTTCTAAACAACCTGAAAATACCCTCAGTGCCCTGATTTCAAGTGTTGGAAAATGTGATTTTATTGAGATCGATGTGCAGTTAAGCCGAGATCTAATCCCTGTGATCATACACGATGATACGCTTGGACGTACCAGTGATATCTCCAATATTGAGAGATTTGCAGAGAGAATACCCTGGAAAGTGGCTGATTTTACATTTCAAGAGCTTCAAAGTCTTGATTTTGGCAGTTGGTTTAATAATAAAAAAGAACCGATTCTCACCCTTGAAACAGCACTTTACTTTGCAAAAGAGTACCAGGTTTTTTTGAATGTTGAGATCAAAGAGATGTCAGAGACTTTTTCAGATGCACGTGTTGTCCAGATCATCATCGATTTGATACAAAGGCTAAAAGCCCAAGAGCTTGTACTATTGTCCTCTTTTTACCACCCTTATCTGCCGCTTTGCAAAGCACATGCTCCCAAGATACCTACTGCAGTGTTACAAGAGGGACATCATCCTGACAATCTCATCCAATATCTGCACACTTTAAAGGCAGATGCCTATCATCCAGAAGAGAAGATAACTGATCAAAAAACGGTAGCATATTTAAAAAAAACCGGTTTTTTTGTCAATGTATTTACTGTCAATGATACTTTACGGCAAAAAGAGCTTTTTAGCTGGGGTGTCAACGGTGTTTTTACTGATCTATTACTCGGGTGATAATAAGCTCTGTGCAAACTGTATTGCTTCATCAGTTACTTTGTCACCGCTTATCATA
>JANTGR010000174.1 GCA_024762875.1 Sulfurospirillum sp. | reverse complement strand
AGTGCATATTTCGCACCGGTGTAGTCACATACAGATGATTCAAACCTGTTGACAAAAGCACCCAGCGGGGCGATATAGTTGCTTTCAAAGACTTCATCAATATATTTCTGTTCATTACCACTCATGTGAGGGGGTGATAGAAAAATTCTTTTTTGCAATGCTACTAACCTCTGATCGTTTGATAAAGATATTTCAAATCCTGAAAAAAATTGTAATTTTTTATATATTCTTTGTTTATTTTAACTTTATCGGGATAAATAACCTCTTTGTTATAGACTTCAGGATTTTCTACAGAAGCCAGGAGCTCTTCTTCATTTCTGTATTTAAGCGTCGCCGGGCCGGTAATACCGGGACGAATACTCAAAACGATACGATCTTCACCTTTAAGTTGATCGGCGAAACCTGGAACATCAGGCCGAGGCCCTACAAGACTCATATCTCCGATGAGAACATTAACCAGTTGCGGCAATTCATCTACTTTGCTTTTACGTAAAATGGCACCAACCCGCGTGATGCGTCTGTCTGCGGCAGTCGTCACAGTCGTATCGATATCCGGCATCTCTTTCATAGTTTTCAGTTTGTAGACGCGAAAGTATTTACCATCACACCCTACTCTCTCCTGCATGAAAAGACCGTTACTTTTGGTGGAGAGTGACGCGGCGATATACCCCAGTAAAATCACCCAGCCAAAAAGCACCAGACCAAGCGCAGAGACAAACAAGTCAAACGTCCGTTTAAAAAATTTATCTCTTTGCCGCATCACTTTTTCAATTTGTAGACTTTTGCATACGGAGTCATTATCACTGGTTCGAAAAGCGTTTTATCGTAATTTTCAAGTAAAAACATTTGTATAAAGGTCGAATTGTACATCTTCTCATCCACCAAAAGAAACGAACCGTAGGTAGGCATATAGATGAGTGAAAGCATGCCATCGGGATTGATTTCCTGGATATTTTTTTGCAATTTGCCATGCTTGTCATATCCCACACTCACAAAACGTTTTAAAGGTACCGACTGTGCACCCAGATGGATAATACTTTGGCTTTTATCCAGGCTCACACCTGATCCAAGGTTGAGAATATTTCCCTGATCACGAAAACGGGAAGTGAGGTAGAAAAACGGCTGTAGATACTGCTTGCCTGTCTCAAGATCCAGGTTACTGAATATGGCTACAGTGGGAAAAATATTGAGCATACGTTGTGGCAGATAGAGATAGATATCACGGGTTTTGTCTGGGAGTTTGAAATCCGGACTTTCCATCTCTTCGAGCAGATCGTTTGGATTGGTGTTTTTAAAGATCTTACGTGCTACGACAGTATCGTTAGATTCAGCATAGGCTTCCACACTAAAACGCGCCAGATTTGCCGCTTGTACCTGAGAATCCGTAGTCAGAATTTTGGAGATGATAAAATTGTCTTCATTATGTTTGGCGCCGTCTATCAACGTGGAAGTATCAGAATAGTACCAGATAGGATAACCATAATCCCACCATGCCAGGGTGTAATCTTTCTGCGAAGCTATGCTATCTAATTTTTTGAGTACTTTTACCTCTTCGCTGTTAAAAACAGTAGGTACTTTATAGCCAATGATATGCTGAATATTGGGATAAAGTGCAGCAAGTGACAACAGGGCAAAAAACACAAAGGAGAGCTTTTTTTCTTTTATCACTTCGGAAGCAAGATAAAAGAGATACACCAGTGAAAAAGCGGCAACCGGTACAGCATATACCGTAAATCTAAGACCTGCCCAGTGAGCGAATACCCCTACACCAATCAGTGGCAAAGCGATAATAAAAGCTTTGTGTCTGAGTATCAACATGATATATCCGATCAGCGAAAACGCCAAAAGTGCGGGATGTCCGATAATACGGTTTGCCACCGTTTCCCATGAGATTTTACCTGCTTCTCTTACCGTCTGTACTACCTGGAAAAAATGAAGACCATGTTCTTCTACGCCTCGACTAGTGTAATCATTGACTTTATACCATATGAGGGAAAACATATCACCGTAAATAAAAAACATAAAAAGTGCAAAAAGTGTAAGATAGAGTAACTTTTTAGAATCAAGTCGATTTTTGATCTGTTCAAGGGATATGAACAACGCTGTAATTATAATGATTTTAGCCCAAACAGGGATAGCCCATAACGCAATAGATGCAACAATAATAAAAATATAACAATTTTTGGTATCCCTTTGAAAAAGGAGTAGATACATTGCCCAAAGTACAAATATAGCATACACCAGACTCAATCCCTGCGGATAAAACAGAGGATAGATCAAGAGTGAGAATGCCAACCATAAGACATTTCTATCCTCTTTATGATAAATCGTAAAGAGGAAAAAGTAGAGAATAGTAAACTGTAAAAAGACAGAGAACATATCGGTATCGTAATAGCCTGTCATTGTTCGGTTATAATAACTCCAGGCGATCGAACCGATCAGTGCCGCAAAAAAACCCACCCAGGGCAATTTGATCAACTTACCCGTCAAGATAATGGGAATCACAACAAGACTTGAAATAAACGCCGGCATATAAAGCATCACCGTATCGAGTGAAAACGGTGTATATTTGGCCAGGAAATAAGTCATATAGACCATTCCCGGATAGCTATTTATTGCGATATCAATCCTTGGATTGGATGCGTGCGAATGGTTGAGTAGGTACTCAGCAGCAGCACCGAAAAAATATCCGTCATTGGTGTTGATCATCAGCTGATTGTCCCAGAAGAAACTTGGCATATCCGCTGCCCAGCGTACCCATAACATACGCACCAATACACTAAAAGCATATGCTACAAATATCAGTATCATGATCTCTTTATTCGTAAAATCTTTTGTTTTGAACATTTCTATTCCTCGATGATTCTCATTAGTTTTTCTGCCAGCATTTTATATGAATGGTTTTTTAAAACAAAATTATAGCCGTTATTACCTAAATATCTTAACTTTTCTTTATCAAAAGATTTTAATTGTAAAATTGCGTCTTTCAGTACCTCAGTATCGTCAAGGGCTACGGAGATACCGCAATTTGCTTCTTCGACCAGATTATTCCCTGAATCTATCGCCCAGATAATAGGTTTTTTAGCATACATATACTCAAAAACTTTATTTGGAGAAACCCCAAATCGGAAAAGAGCCTCCGGCAACAATGAAATGAATGCGACATCTATACATTCCAAAAATGACTGCATATATTTTTTATCGA
>JANTGR010000173.1 GCA_024762875.1 Sulfurospirillum sp. | reverse complement strand
AGTTCATCAAAGACATCACAAGCAACACCTTCCAATCCTAGATAATAGGCAGCAGTCAAACCGGCAGGCCCTGCGCCAACAATAGCAACTTTTTTGCCGTTTAAAGGCTTGGGTGTGGTTGGGTACTTAAATGCCTGATCATAATCAGTCTCATAGTCCGCACCAATTCTTTTGAGTTCCATAATGGAGATAGGTTCATCCAGATTTGCACGACGGCATTCATCTTCACATGGATGAGGGCAAACACGACCACAGGTATGTGCCAGAGGCATTGTCTGTTTTGTAGAGACCAGACTCTCAGTAAACTGCAAGTCTCTTACTCCTTCGATATAGGCTGGTATATCTACATGATCCGGGCAGGCATCCATGCAGGGTGCTGTCACTTTGGCGATATAGTTGATATTTTGATTGTCATAATCCGGAGATTTTTTTTGATTTTCAATCAAGTCTCTGATTTCTGTTTCAAAATATTCCAGAATATTGAGCAAAGGTATCGGCACTGTACGTCCGATTTCACATTTGCTTGTCTGCATCATTGTCTCAGATATCTCTTTTAAGTGATCTACATCACCCTGTGTACCTTCACCTCTGGCAATTTTATCAAATAGATCATAGAGGATTCTTCCGCCCCAGCGACCTGGCGCACAACGTCCGCAAGCTTCTGAATAAACTTGATATTGTGCAGCATATTCTGCCCCTGCCTTCACAACATCAACGCCTTCTTCAAAGACTACAAGACCGTTCCATCCGATGAAAATCTTTGAGTTTTTGTCATTTTCATAAGTTGCAGGCACTTTAAATGATGATTCTTTCCACTCATCCACTGGCGTATTTCTATTATCAATAAATTCGCCCTGCCAAGTAGAAAAAAGGACTTTACTCAAGACGCTTTCCTTTTCACTACCAATGTCCAATCAACTTCATTAAATTTGATTGAATTCATAATTTCATGACCCTGCTCTTTCATCAGATCCATACTCGTATGTACCGGAGAAAAATCACCTACTTCAAACATAAAGATGATGACTTCACCCGGCTTGGCGATAGTATCCATCACTTCCACCATACGCGCACTTAATTTGTCATCTTTTAGTTTTCTCAAATCATATCTTTCCATCTTTTTCCCCTATCTGTCAATCTCGCCAAAAACGATATTTAAGTTACCGATAATAGTAACAACATCTGCTAAATAAGTCCCGACCAGGATCTCTTGTAAAAGAGCAGTATGGAAAAAACTTGGTGCTCTTACTTTTAATCTGTAAGGGTATGGGTCACCTTGTGAATTGATATAAAAACCAAGTTCACCTTTTGGCGACTCAGTTGCCACATATACTTCGCCGACAGGTGGGCGCATCCCTTGCGTCACCAATACAAAATGCTGCATCAAAGCAAAGTTGTCTGTCATCAACTCTTCTTTAGTAGCTGATATATACTCTGGTACCTGTGCCATCAATCCTGGTTCACTTGCTTTGTAAAGTGGAATCAATTGGTGCAGAAGGTGTACAGACTGATGCATCTCTTCCATATAAAGTTTGTATCGGCCATAACTATCACATTTGTCAGAAACCGGTACTTTAAAATCCAGTTCACCGTACAGTTCATATGGTTCTTCTTTTCGAATATCCCATGCCACACCTGATCCTCTCAGGGTAGGTCCGGAACAACCCCAGTTGACTGCATTTTCAGCACTAAGCGTCCCTACTTCTTCCAGTCTCATTTTCCAGATTCTATTTTCAGTCAATAGACCTTCATAATCTGCAATATTTGCAGGCATTTTAGTAATAAATGCAAAAAGGTTATCGATCCATCCTGCCGGCAAATCCAATGGTACCCCACCGATTCTCACTGCAGAGTGTGTGAGTCTTGCACCACAATAATCTTCCATAAGATCCATGGCAAATTCTCTTTCACGGAAACAAAATAAAAAGACTGACATGGCACCCACATCCAATGCATGTGTAGCAAGCCAGAAGAGGTGTGAAATAATTCTGTTTAGTTCTAATAACATCGTTCGAATCACCTGTGCACGTCTAGGCACATCTTTTTCTATATCCAATAATCTTTCAACAGCCAGTGCAAAACCATAGTTGTTGGATGTAGCAGCGATATAGTCCATTCTGTCGGTGGTAGGCAGGTATTCATTGTAGATCATATTTTCAGCCATTTTTTCCATACCACGGTGCAGATACCCGATATCCGGAACAGCTTTGACAACCTGCTCTCCATCGAGTTCGAGTATCAATCTCAACTGACCATGCGCTGAAGGGTGCTGAGGACCGAAGTTAACAATCATCTTGTTGTCTTCTTTTTCAAACACTAAGTTTTCATAAAACGGTTTTAGTCTATTAGGAGTTTGCATCTATCATTACTTCCTATCTTTTAATATTTTTGGTTCTTTGTTGAACTTGGAGATAAGCGGCACGCCACCCTCTTCCTGGAACTTGGAATAATCTGTTGGTTTACTGCTAGGTGCTTCACCATATCCCACTTCATGTCCTACACGGGCAAAGTGTTTAGTATCTTTTGGATCAACACGTTTTGTATCTCTCACTTCCGGTCCAACTACATCTCTGTACTCTTTCCCAAAAATCGTATCAATCTCATACCATTGGCCTTCTTCATCACCAATAAGCGGATATGTTTTCAAAAGAGGATATCCATGCCAGTCTTCGGGCATAATAAGACGTTTGAGATAAGGGTGATTATTGACAATGATACCAAACATGTCAAACATTTCCCTCTCAGACCAGTCAGCACTTTTAAAAACATCAGAAATCGTTTCAACAGCCTGATCTTCTTTAATAGTAAATTTAACACGTACTCTTTTTTTCTTTGTCATCGACAACAATTGATAAAAAATCTCAAATTCACCTGACTTCGCCAAAAAATCAATGGCTGACATTTCTGATAAAAAGTTATATGCCAACTCATCTTTCATCATTATCATGATAGCTTTGATATCTTCAGGCTGGATATAGATGACCATTTGCCCGGCTTGTACGTAGGATTTTAAAATTTTAAATTTACTTTCCAGTGCTTTTAAATCTGCCGCAAAAACATCATCATCCGCTACATCTGTTGTCGGTACAGGCGGAGCAGAATAAAACCTGTCGCTATAGTATGCTTTTGCCTGTGCATTTTTTCTATCTTGATACTGTCTCATTACACCAACCTTTTTGGTTTAAGTTTTTGAAATGCACTTTCCCGTCTGATTTTCTTCTGAAG
>JANTGR010000172.1 GCA_024762875.1 Sulfurospirillum sp. | reverse complement strand
GCCAAGGCTATTATGATAGTAGACAAGAGGCAGGTAGGTACTGAAGATGGTTTTTATACCAACAGAGTCAAAACCTCACCCAGGCTAGATGCCAAAGTGGCAGAACTCACGGTAGGGTGTCAGAGTGAGCTTTGTAAAGTCTCTAGGGTGCTTGACTATGTGACCCATATGGAGTACAAGATACACAACTCTGTCGCGTACTCACCGCATGAGACGATGGATTTTGGGTATGGGGATTGTGATGACAAGAGTAATCTTCTGATATCGCTGCTTCGTGCTTTGGATGTGGAGTCTTATTTTGTGTTAGTGCCTAAGCATATCTTTGTCATCGTGTCGCTAGATGACCCGCGCATCACACATAGAAAGGGACTCTGGGTAAATGGCAAAAAGTACTATATCTTGGAGAGCACGGCAAAAGACTCATCTGTAGGATTTCCGCTAGAGTATAAACTAGAAGAGATAGATACGATCATAGAGCCTTTTGAAAATGAAAAGATTGATCTGAAAAATTTAGCGTATAGATCGTGAATGTTTGGTATATGTTCATACCCATCCTACACGCTTTGCCCATTCAAGCTGTGCCTGCTTATAAGCTTTTAGATCACTTGGAGCACTTCCTCCCTCTTTTTTTATATGTGTTTTTTCCTCTTCTAAAGCTTGTAGAAAAGGAGACAGTCCCACACTAGCCCTTAAGTCATCAAGTTTTTCCGGATCTTCAACTTTACAGGAAAGCTCACCATTTGCATCCCAGTCGAATACAGTTCCGTAAATTTGTGGTTTTCCCTCGTTAAATCGAATTCTATCCCCCAGCAGTGCAGCTTGTTTTTTTGGTGCATCTCCATCATCTGCTGCTTTGGAGAGGTATGTAAAGAATTTTCGTTGAAGATCAGGTGTACAGTTTGCGTGCTGGGCGATAAGCCAAGCTATTCTTGAGCCTTCAAGTCCTACTTTTGAAATTCCCGGCCAACTGTGAATTGAGATGAGTTCATCTAAGGCTTGAGCATTTTTGATATGAATATCTTGCATCATTTCATCATATGTCCCATACAATCTATTTTCTTCAAGTAGTTTGTTTCGAGTTTTAATATCTTCTCTCTTGAGATTTTCCAGTTTTGTTAATAGTTCTTTATCCATATGTACATAGTAGCATTATTTAATGAGAAAAAAATGAGATTTTATATGATGAGGCTGCTTTTTATCATCATTAACAGCCCCAGGCAGACTTACAACTCTAAGATATCATAATAACGAACCATTGGCTCTTGCTCTAAAAATGATATAAGCTGCCCCATAACGCCATTTTCAGTGATAAACTTGATGTAGTTTTGATGGTGCTCTCTGGATGCCCAGATCTCATCGATCGCCATCTCTTTGGTCTCTTTGTTAAAGTAAACCTTCACACTTTCACACCCCTCATATCCTCTCACATTGGGTAGGTTCTCTTCCAAAAACTTCATATATTTTGGGACGAGATCACTTTTTGCCTTCATATCTAAAACTACTTTGATACGCATACTTTCCTCCTAAAATTGATATAGGAAAATTGTAGCAGTGTAAAAAGTGTAGAACTACTCAAAACCTCTTAAAAATAACGTTTTTCTATCAAGTAGGTGTTTATTTGTACTGTTTTGGGGTGGTGTCGTAGTGCTCTTTATAGGCTTTGATAAAGTGGGAGATGTTTTTGTAGCAGACTTCATGTGCTATTTCTGTGACACTGAGTTCACCAATTTCCAAAAGATTTTTAGCATGTTCGAGCCGTTTGTGGATGAGGTACTGTTTGGGAGAGATGTTGTTCTTTTTTTTAAACTCCCTGTGAAATGTCGCGACACTTCTACCTGAGAGCAGCGCATAGTCTTCTATGCTAAAGGGTTGCAGATAGTAGCGGTCCATGAGTGAGAGGATGTTTCGTTTTTTACTGTCGATATTTGTCGTGGATAAAAAGGAGATGAGCCTGTTTTCACTGTCGCTCTTATCGATGAGGTGTAAGAGCTCTAGTAGTTTTAGCTCTACAAAGGCTTTGGTATCTGAGCAGTTTTGACAGATCGGTTTTAGCGCATTCATGTAGGCTAGTATCGAGTCGTTCATAGGCATCGCGAAAAACTTCGTAGGCTCTTTTTTGATCTTATGAACCAGCTTTTTGGACTCTAGAAACTTCTTGATGATCTCCTCATCAAAGAAAAACATATAGGCACTGAGGTTTTCTTCAGCCCTTTGAAAATCAGAGATGAGGTACATATCTTTTGGCAAAAAGAGGATCTCGTTTTCAGCGATATAGATACTCTCAAAGTCGTACGAAGTGATCGTCTCCATCCCGCTGCAGCTAAAGACGATGCAGTGCCTATGGGTATAGAACTCCACGTTGACGAGGTTTTCTTTGAGGCTTTTATAAAGGATGACATTTTCACCATGAGAGAGGATTTTCTCCACACCCTCCATCGCATAGAGAGACTCCGGGATGATGAGGGTGTTCATGGTAGAGTAGTTGTAGATCTCTTCTATACTGTGTGTCATGCTGTCCTCACATCACTTATAAATGTCTGCCATATTTCATTTGGTATCCAAAACATATTGAGAAGATCACGTTTCTCTTCACCAGTTTTCAAAAAATGGTATAAATAGAGAAATGCCGAAACCCGATAGTTCTTGGTACAGTGTATCCAGAGCTTCTCTCTTTTATATGCGCCTAAAAATGTTTGAAATATCTCAAAATCTCTCACTTTTGGTGCATAGTAGTCAACTGGGATATGCATATAGGTCATGTCAAGATTTGTAAGTATCAACTCTTCGTTGTCTATCGTTTTGGAGTCTACGGGCATCGAGAGACTGAGAACGATCTCAAATCCTGCTTCTTTTATTGTTTTAAAATCTTCTATTTCCGGCAGCCCAGAAGTTGAAATAAAGTCACTATAGCGGTGGTAGTTGTAGATATTTGTCATAGTATCTCTATCACTCCTCTGGAAAGTTTGATCTTGCCCGCATTTTCCATATCTTTGAGCAGTTTACTGACAAATGGTCGGTTGGTACCAAGCTGCTTGGCGATCTCTTCATGGGTGGTTTTGATCTGATGGGAGGGCTGGCTAAAGACCCAATCCTCCAGCCGCTCTTTAACTGAGGCAAATTTGATCGTCTCTATCTTGTTGACAAGGCCAGAGAGATTTTCAGAGATAAGCGAAAAGACATAGTTGGCGTAGTATGTCTCGCTTTGCAGCAGCTGCATGAGTATCTCTTTGCTAAG
>JANTGR010000171.1 GCA_024762875.1 Sulfurospirillum sp. | reverse complement strand
TGCTCCAATAAAGACCAGATAAAAGCCTTTGGCATCGCTGATTTTGTTGTCCATCCCGGCACGCCAACCAAAAGCATCTGCTACCGCATAAGCCGTTGAACCGGCAAGTACGGGGATAGCCAAAAGTCCCGAAACAATTACCCCGATGGAAAAAAGTAAAAAGGCATAATGACTGCTCACTGGTTTCAGTGCCAAAGCAATATCCTTCATCGTTTCCAAGCTGTCCGTAGTTCCAAACAAAACCGCTGCACCACTGATAATCATACAATATTCCAAAAAAGTAGAGTATGCCATGCCTACTATCGTATCGGTCTGCACACTTTCAGCCTGTACAACAGTTTTTTTCTCTTCTTTTTCTTCAGCAGCCTGCCAAAAAAGCAGATAGGGAGATATTGTCGTACCCAACAGTCCAAGTGCGGCGATAATCCATGCAGCATGCATCTCTATATGGGGTATAAAAGTATTTTCAAGGACTTTGAGGAGATCTGGCTTTGCCAAAAAAGCATTGACGATATAGACACTGAGAGCCAGGGTAAAAAAAAGCAGTGTTTTTTTAATCGTACGATATGAGTGGTACATCACCAGGTAGGCAATCAATGCTGTGATAGGAATCAAAAAATAGATAGACTCTTTTCCAACCCCAATCCCGACAATTGTAGCCAGAGCCTGTAAATCAGCACCAATAGTAAGGATATTGGCAGTTGCGAGGATCAGTATCATAAACGTAGTCATTTTTTTGGAATAAAATGCTGTTGTTAACTCTGGCAGGCTTTTTCCTGTGACCAAAGCGATGCGTACGATAGAGTTTTGCACTGCTATCATCATCGGTGTAGAGAGAAAAAGAAGCCAAAGGAGTGAAAAACCAGTGGTAGCACCCACGATCGTACAGGTAACGATGCCTGCCGGATCATCGCCTGCACCACCAGTGATGATGCCCGGCCCCAGTTTTTCTATTCGCTGACGATTTTTGCGTATATCAACTTTAATTCTTTCTCTTAAAGTATGTGATTTTTCTGGCATCGTCTTATCCTCTTTTGTGGTATGCTATGATACTGCTTTAGTAGATGAATTGATCATTTTTGATGTCATCTTTGATGTGATCCAGCCCCTCTTGCAATATATCTGCCAGCATCATTGCTGCTTCTTTGTTGTCAGCTTCAGGAATATCCCAGTCAGTTATCTTCAGGTTTGCTTTGAAGAGAAATTTTAACTCTTTGAGTATCTCTTTTTTTCTGCTGCTTAGTTCTTTTTGTACAGTATCCATATCTTTTATATTCTCCTCTTTTTTGTTAAGCCAATCTGTGGCACTTTCTATATCCTCGAAATATTTCATTTCACCGCTCATAAACCAGTTTGAGATCTTTATGCCATATGATTCCCACTCTTTACTTCCGACAAAAGCAAGTTTTGTAAACTCCTGGCTGTGTTTAAGACCAAACTTCAGATCATCCCAAGCCGCTTCCAGTTTCCAACCCTCAAGTTCACGCGCATCAACTAAAACTTTGATTTTCGGTTCTTTGATACCGACAAGAGCATTTTCTACCAAAGGTATCATCTTTTCATAATCCTCATGGGTCAATGTACCTTTTGCCACAAGTTTTAAGAAAAATTCATCCCCAACATGGGTTATGCCTACACTGATACAGTGTTCATTTTTATCCATCCTGTTTCCTTTCCCATTGCGTATATTAAATAATTTGTTTGATTGTATTGTACTCTTTATTGACAATATTGTTTGCTACCTTTGTAGCATATGCATTTTTACAACATACCTTTAAACATAAATATATTAAAAACTCCGCCAAACAGCATCGTAAACAATGCAAAAACAAAATAGATAATGATCATTGCAGGGATAGATGCCAAAGCAATCTTAACCAGCAAAAATACCAAGTCTACAAATGGTATATCAATCCCGCTTATTACAATTTTTCTACTATTTTCATCCATAATCCATCTCCTTTAGTCTGTTTTGTAATGACTCTTTTTGTGACAAGCCTTAATCCTATCTCTAAAATAAATGCCAAGACAAAGCCACCTGTTATAAAATAACCGACATTTGGAATATGTTTAGCTGTATACGCTAAAGCCAAAATGATAGCGATAGAGATAGTCACAATAGCCAAAACCACCAAACTTTTTGAGGCACCTGTATTTTTGATCTTTAAAAGATGTCCGATATGGACAAGTGCATGGATAAAAAGTATCGATATTGAACCGATAGCGGCAATCTCATCAAGCTTGAAAAAGAGTACAAAAGCTATCAAGAACAGTGTACTGATGATCAAACCCTCACTGCTGTGCCAGACATTTCTCTCATATACTTCTGGTAATTCTCCGTTTTTTGCCATTTGATAAGTGACATTGGTAACGGCGTAAAGATTTGCATTGATAGATGAAGCTGTTGATATCAGTGCGGCAATAGCCATGATAGTAAATCCTACTTGTCCAAAAGCCGGTTTGGCAGCTTCAGCCAATGCATAATCCTGTGCTTTGATGATCTCAGCCAATGATAAGTTGCCAAATACCGCAAAAGTCACAGCAACATAAAGAACCATTACAAGCCCTATGGAAATAAACATAGCCTTTAGCATAGTCTTTGATGGGTCTGGCATATCTTCAGCTGTATTGGTGATAACACGAAATCCCTCATAGGCAAAAAATGTCAAGGCAATCGATGAAAAGACATTTATAACGGGTGGCGCATCTTTTAATGATAATAACGAAGGTTGGATATAAAAGAAAACTGCTACCGTAAAAATGAGTATGATTGAAAGTTTGATGATCACAATGATATTTTCACTTTGTGCGATTAAAGAACTGCCTGCAAGATTGATAAGCACAAAAAACAATAATATCCCGACACTGTAAATATCTGCCCAAAAATGAGAGTAAGCTCCCATCATCATCGAAGCATAAGTACCAAATGTTTTAGCAACCATAGCGATTGCGACCATAGCCGAAAGATAAAAAAGAATGGAAAGCGAACCTGAAAAAACTCCTTCTCCATACCCCTGAACCAAATACTCCACAATCCCCCCACGACTGGGATAAGTAGAAGCAAGTTTTGCCAAAGAATAACCACTAAGCAGGGCAATCATCCCGCCAAGTATAAATGAAATCCAAACCAAATTACCGGCAATCGCTCCAGCTTCTCCAAGCAGTACAAAGATACCAGCCCCGACCATAGAGCCGATACCTAAAAATACCGCACTCCATAAGCCAAAAGCTTTTTGATCTGTTT
>JANTGR010000170.1 GCA_024762875.1 Sulfurospirillum sp. | reverse complement strand
TCTACTTCTTCGATTTCACTGACCATCATAAGCAAATCTGAAAAATCTTTGCCTTCATGGGCATAGTTATTGACATTTTGTCCCAGCAAAAAGATCTCTTTTGCGCCACTTTTAGCTGCTTTTCGTGCTTCTTCTACAATCAGGTTTGCCGGGATGGCTATCTCTACACCCCGCGTATGCGGTACGATACAGAAAGTACACTGCTTGTCACAGCCAATTGAGATATTCACCATCGCTTTATAAGGGGAACTTCTAAATTCTGAAAAAGCGAAACTGCTCTCATCAAAATCGATATCAATTTCAACCGCACCTTTTTTATGCAGAACCTCACTGATTTTTGAAACATTTCGTGCACCGAGAACAAAGTCCACAGCAGGAGCACGACGGATGATTTCATCACCAAGATGACTGGCAGTACAGCCGCATACACCAATCTTTGCTCCCTCTTTTTTCTTTTTATTGAAAACACCGATTTCGGAAAAAAGTTTTTGTACCGGTTTTTCACGCACTGAACATGTGTTGATCAATATCAAATCCGCTTCATTCATCTGCGTGGTCAATTCATAATTTTCTTTTTGGGAAAGCTCAGCAATCATATGCTCTGAATCCCGTACATTCATTGCACAGCCCAGCGTTTCTATAAAAAGTTTTTTAGGAGGGGTTATCATGACAGCAAATTACAGGATATGTACTTCATAAATGTAGTCATTTTCATCCAAGCCGTATTTGACTTCACGAAGATAGACACTGTACTCTTTTTCTTCAAATTTCTCGACCAATTCAACTAAGTCTTTATGGGCATTTTCCTGATCAAAATAGAGTATAAGCGATGATTTTTCTTTGAGTGCCTTTTCGATATCTTTTAATGAAACAGTTTCATTCTCACCATCTACATGCTCTTTTGCCAATTTTAACTTCATATATTAACCTTCATTTCTATTCTTTAATGTAATCATTTATAGTACCTTTTTTTCAATTAAAGGTACCTCCAAGCACACTAAATAAAGTTTTTTTAAAAAAATCCGATTTAAAGCATAATCACCTCAATAAAACCGGAGAAAACGATGCTCATCTTTAAACGAAGACAAAAAGACGACAGCCTGCAGATGCTTGAAACAAAGAATGAAGCTTTAATCAAAGAGAACAGATTACTAAAAGCCAAACTCGAAGCACAGGAAGCCCAACAAAAAGAAGCAATTCAATCTTGTAAAAAACCCAAAGGTCTGATGCAGTATCAAAATGAGCAATTGGTCAAAAATATCATTGATATCCAAGCCAATATGGCTGATTCTGTTGTCAATGCCAAAGACGGACAGGCAAAACTCTCACTGCTGCTTGAAAATATCTCTGCATCCAACAACAAAACAGAAGAGATCACACAGTCTCTTGATGAATTAAACAGCTTTTCTGCTGACTCGATGCACAATGTAGAAGCCCTTTCAAGCAGGGCAGATGATGTTGCTTCTGTGCTTACGCTGATCAAAGATATCTCTGATCAGACCAATCTCCTCGCACTCAATGCAGCCATAGAAGCTGCTAGAGCAGGAGAACATGGACGAGGATTTGCCGTAGTAGCTGATGAAGTACGAAAACTGGCAGATCAAACCGACAAAGCGGTTTCTGAAATCAATATCTCACTACAATCCATGAAACAGGATGTGATGACTATCAGCAGCCAATTTGCAAATATACTTGAGCGTATCGGCCACTCAAGTGAATCGGTCAATACCCTGGGCGCTATCCTCTCGGAAAATACATCGCTTATGCATGACACCCTGGATTATAACAGTCATACCAATGACCGCATCTTTATGACCCTTGCCAAGCTGGATCATGTTGCCTGGAAAATCAATACCTACCTCTCTGCGATCACCCAGACAGAGAAATTTAAATTTGTTTCCCATCACAACTGCCGTTTGGGTAAATGGTACGAAGAGGGAGAAGGAGCACAGTACTTTAAACACACCGCAAGTTTCAAACTCCTGGAATCCCCACACAGTATCGTCCACAATGCAACACACAAGGTTTTCGATCTTTTAAAAGCAGAAGAGTTGGATTTTGAATCGCTTATTCCTGTACTAAAAGAGATGGAAAAGGGCAGTGACCAGGTTTTTGAACTCCTGGATACTATTCTACACGAAAAAAACTGACTCATGTCACCACTATCATGATAAATTAAGCCTATCATGATAGAATTGGCCTCTACGAAAAAATAATAATCCAAAAAACTATCATTTTATCGGTACAAAAAAGGAGAACTCATGGAGAAGATAACCAATATCATAGAATCTATTGCGCATGAAAAAGGGCTGAAACTTGAAGATGCAAAAGAAGCCGTTTCAACTGCGTTGGTCAAAACAGCTGAACGTGTATTTGGTGAAGAGTATGAATACAATGTCGAGCCAGATGAAGAGAGCGGAGAGCTGGCACTTTTCCAAAAGATCCAGATTGTAGCAGATGATGATGAAAGACTGGAAGAAGAAGGCAAAGAAGAGAAGTTCATGCCTCTTTTGGAAGCCAAAGAGATGGATGAACATATCGAAGTAGGGGATGAACTAACCTATAAAGTAGATTTAAACGATATGGGCAGAACTGCCGCTTCTGTGCTCTACCGAGAACTTGAATACCATATCCAACGCATCGTTGAGCAAAATATCTTTTCAAGATACCAGGAAAAAGTCGGTTCTATTATCAATATCAGAGTTTCCCGGGTAGATGCAGAAGAGAATACCTATGGTGAATTTAAAGAAGTAAGAGCCGTGCTGCCGATGAAAAGCAGAATCAAAGGTGAAAAGTTTAAAACCGGTGACACCTTAAAAAGTATCATCCGCCGTGTCTATATCGATAAAAAGACAGGTATGCAGGTTGAATTATCACGAACCAGTCCAAAATTTTTGGAAGCACTGTTAGCACTCGAAGTACCAGAGATCAAAGATGAGCTTGTACTGATCCACAATTCTGCCAGGATTCCCGGAGAACGTGCAAAAGTAGCACTTTCAGCCCTCTCCCCAAACATTGATCCAGTAGGTGCAACTGTGGGAACAAAAGGGATTCGTATCAATGCTGTCAGCAAAGAGTTAAACGGTGAAAATATCGACTGTATCGAGTACAGTACCATTCCTGAGAAATTTCTCGCAAGAGCCCTTTCTCCTGCCATCATCTCTGCAGTTAAAATTGAAGGTGAAAAAGCAATCGTCACCCTGCCAAGCGATCAAAAATCAAAAGCAATCGGTAAAAGCGGAATCAATATACGACTCGCTTCCATGCTCACAGGCTATGAAATAGAACTCGTTGAAATCGGAGGCAGCACTCCGGCAAGCAGCAGCGAGGGCAGCGAAGAGAAACCAAAAGAGAGCAATGCAGATGCACTCAAAGCACTCTTTGGAGATGACTAGGAGGCTGTCGGATTCATCTGATTGAAGCGAAAAATTCACACTTTTAGGCATATTTTTGGCTCGTTTGAGGCGAATAGCCATAGCTATTTAACGAA
>JANTGR010000169.1 GCA_024762875.1 Sulfurospirillum sp. | reverse complement strand
TTCATCCAGCGACAAGTTGGCTATACTGTTATGAAATTGACCGATTTTTTGCTTTTTGATTTCTTTCATTTATCATTCTCCTGTGCAGATTTGAGGCAATTATATCACTTAAAGACTTTTTTAATACTGTTTAAAAATCCTTTCTTCGGATTTGTTTTTTGTTCTATTTTTACTTCCAGGGTATGGAAAAGTTTTTGTAAATGTTTGGGTATATAGAGTGGTTTGGTATCTTTCATTTTTTCTCACTTATTTAAAAAATTTTCAAGTTCTTTTACAGCTTGTTCATTTTTGATGCGAAACTTGATCTCAATCCGTCTGGAAGCATCTTTATCTTCATCTCCAAACTCATTTAAAATCATATCAGAATAAGAACGGCCACTGGCACTCAAATATCTGGCATAGAGTGCGCTGTTTGCTTTATCACTCTCTATCAAAAATTTCATCACTTCCAGAGCACGTTTTTGTGAAAGTGCGAGGTTATAGAGATAGCTTCCATCACTGTCTGTATGTCCCTCAATCGTAATATTATCGATATAGTGTCTGATATCATCATTGAAAAGCAGTGTTTGAATATACTTTTTGATCATCATACTCAACTCTTTTTTTGCAGCAGGTTTCAGCGTATATTCACCAGGGTTAAAGAGGATATTTGAGGAGAATCGCATCGCACCGCTTTTGGGGTCTATCATGATAGAATGCCCCAGTTTCTCCCGCAGTTCATTGACCACTTTGATCCTGATACCAGTCAAGTTTTTAATCTTGACTTTTGTGATATTTAGTTCATCCACCACTGCCTGATGAGCTTTACTCTCCTCGATTAGTTTTTCACCCAGCACGGCCAATTCATTGTCTTTTAGCACAAGGATATTTTGATTTTGGGTGATGTTCTCTTCCATGGCAACTATTTTTTGCTGCATATTGCTGTTGTTGAGTTCATATCCCATCAGCAAATCTTTTAATTTTACAATATCATTACTTTTCAGTGTCAGGATATCTTCCAGTGCCGCCTGTTTTTGTTTGGAGGCAGCGATAGCTTCTGCAGCCTGTGAGAGACGTGCTTTAAAAAGACGTATTTTTTCGTTTTGACTGTCCATCAGACTCCTGTTTTCACCCAAAGCAGCTTTTTTTGCTGCCAAATCCTGCTGTACATAAACATACCGAACCACGATGGCACCTACCAGCAGAATAAAGACAAAAAGCAATCCTGCCATCAAATCAGCATATGAAATCCAAAAATTTTGCTCCTCGCAGTTTGGCTCTTTTTTATACATCACATTTACCGGTTATCAATCAGTCTAAGCTGTGCAATCTGGCTGATAATCTTCGCACTTTCACTATCAATAAGTTCCAGTGAAGTTTTCAGTTTTTTGGTATATTGCTCATCAAAATCATCCAGATGTTTGTTAAAAGCATACCCTATTTTGGCACTTTCACTACGCATAATTTCCAGATTTTGCACCACTGCACCATATAAGTCTTTGACATTATCAGCAGAAATATTTTCCAATGCACTGCCCAGTGCCGTGATATGGTGATTTAAGGCTTGTACACTTTCTTCTATCTTCTTCTCTTTATGGGAGAGTTTATCACTTACCATACCCATCAACTTATTGTTCTCATCAAGACGGTGGGAGACCTGTGACATGGAGAGAGTGATATCATGATAGGCATCCAGTAGTTTTTCACTCGTTTGCACACTTGTCTCTACTTCTTCATTGACCTTGCTCAGATGCCCGGTAGCCTGTTTCAAAGCCTGCTGTTCATGATGGATAATACCTTCAAAAAGTTCCAGTCTCTGCTGTAAAGTCTGCTGTATATTGTCTATAAATTCATTTGAAGCGATCTTGGTAAAGATCGAGCCTAACTTATCAAAATTCTCCATGCTTTTTTGAAAATGCAGCTGTTCAATCTCTGCTTTTGTCCAAAAATAGTGTCGAAGATTTTCTTTGAGTGTCTGAACATTTTTTTCAAACCGGCTCATCCCGCTTTTCTCATAATAAATCCAGTATAAAGAGAGAAAGATACCATAGATAGAGACATAAAATGCCGTTCCCACACCGCCAAGCAAGAGGGAAATTTCTTTTTCAAGCATTGCAGAATTTTGGGAGGAAAAATCCGGCATACTCAACGCAATAGAGATAAACGTACCTAAAATACCCAGTGTAGGAAAGACTCCGGCTGCTACAGAAGCAAAATTGTCATTGCGCAGTGAAGCAGAAAAATCTTTCATAAAATCATCAAAAGGAGCATTGGCTTTGGTCACGTCACCGATCGTTAACTGGTTGTTCTTGATGTACCATTTTAAGGCCATATTCATCTCTTCATGGCGTTTGTTAAAACGACAGGATGCATAGTGGGCATTGTGTTTGACAAAAGCGAGATAGATAAACAAAATAAAACCTATCATGATAACACTGTGAATCTCAACGTTAAAAGCAATATATCCCAAGTAACCGGCAACAACACCGGCAAAAATAAGCATCGGCAGCCACACCAATGCTACCAAACGCATAAAACAACTTTTTTTGACTGCAGTATTGATATGCAAAAAATCATCATCGATATCTATCATTCTGACTCCTTTGGGGATATTGTAGCATCCCTTAGATTAGAAGTGCAGATAACGCTACAATAAATGCATAATTAAGTATTCTGAATAAACACACTGGTGAACGACTCTACAGCCGTTTTACGGCGCAGCCTTAGTGAATAAGTGTGTTTATTCAGAATACTTAACTTTTATTTAATACAAATCGCACTACAATTTTAAAAACATATTTGGGAGTCTATCATGATACATCAATTAGAGAAATTGCCTTACGCCTATGATGCCCTTGAGCCATATATATCAAAAGAGACACTGGAGTATCATCATGATAAGCATCATGCAGGTTATGTCAATAATTTAAACAATCTCATCAAAGATAGTGAATCCTACCGGGCAATGCAGCTTGAAGAGGTGATCAAAAACTCTGAAAATGCAATCTTTAACAATGCAGCACAGACCTATAACCACAACTTTTACTGGCACTGCCTCTCACCTAAAAAGAGTACTCCTTCAGCCTCATTTCAGACTGCCCTTGAACATCAGTTTGGCTCACTCGAAACCTTTAAAGAGCTTTTTACAAATGCTGCTTTGGGTCTTTTTGGTTCAGGATGGACATGGCTGGTGATGGATCACAACAAAAATCTTTCCCTGACCAACACCTCAAATGCCGATACACCTATCGTACAGGGTGATACACCCCTGCTTGTCTGTGATGTCTGGGAACATGCCTACTACATTGACACACGTAATGCACGTGCAGCCTATCTGGAAAATTTTTGGCATATTGTCAACTGGCAGTTTGTTTCACAAAGATTTGATTCCTGACGCTATGAAGATGGCATTGGGCTATATCCCAGTGCATCTTTTGCAAAACGGATATTGTAAAAAAAGAGTGCTTTAAACATGAGAGATACTTGATATTTCTCTGGATCACTGGCGTCGATGATCGGGAGTGAGAAACCTGCACCTTCTTTGACATTTTTAGGCTTGACCTGTATGACAAC
>JANTGR010000168.1 GCA_024762875.1 Sulfurospirillum sp. | reverse complement strand
GAGGGCTAGAAGTGAAAGTACGATTTTTCTCATAGTTGGACATCCTTGTTAAATTTTATTGACAAAGGAAAATCGGTTTTGTTTGAAAGTTCTGAAGTGTAGAGAAGTCAATTTGCAGTTTTTTTCAAAAAAATGAAGATAGTTTAGTCACAATAGTATGCATTTTACATCCTAGTAAATTTTTAATTTAAGCGTCAAGTAGAAAATCCTATCTAAAGCGCTCAAACACAAAGTCAAAGTCTATCTTTGCAGCACACTCAATCCCCTCAAAGTCAAAAGAACCTTCTAGTAAATCAGTAATTTTTTCATATTTGTTACCTTGGAGTTTGTATATTTTGGCTTTTAGGTCTTCTGGGTAGAGGAGGATGTAAAAGGGTACTTTTTCAGCTTCGTAAAGGGAGTACTTTATCTTTTCATCGCGTAGGGCACTGCTAGTTGAGACTATCTCTACGATGAGTTCAGGATTTTTCTTGATGTAAGCGCCATCTTTTTGACCGCAAACTAGTGCGATATCGGGGCGAAGGATAGTATCATCGGCTATTTTGTAGTCCATCTCCGAGATGACCATACAGTTTTTACAGGATTTGATGCTATCACCTATGCTTTGTATGAGTAAGCTAGCGACAGATTGGTGGTTAAACTGAGGAGAAGGAGCCATAGCATAGGCGGTACCCCCGATAAGCTCCCAGTCACCTTCCCAATGAATATAATCGTCATAAGTATAATAAGGTAAATATTCATCCTTGATTGCGCTCATCGTACATCCTTTTTTATATACACAAGTATATCATAATAATAGAAACTATGTTAAGATAGTTTAGTCACACCCCAAGCAAATACAAATCTTGTTTAAAATAGTTTCAAATATACTCTCTTTCAATGTAGCAATCTGTTTTTGTTTAACAATGAGTGATTTATCTATATATCCACTCTTCTTTACTTTTCTTCTCATCTTCCACTATCTCTATATCTGTCAAATTTTTTAAAAGATAAAGGACTTTATCTAAAACATCATCTTTAACATTTATGGTTATAGTATGCATTTTACACCCTTGTAAATTTATAATTTAAGTGTATTGTGACATATTTTAAAATAGCTAAGTGTCAATTTGTTTGATTTGGTATAAGCTTCTCTATCTCTTCTTTCGAAAGTCCCGTAGATTTTATAATGACTTCGGTATCGATATTTTGTTTCAGCAAGGCTTTTGCAATCACTATTTTTGCCTCTTTTACTTTTTCTAGCCCCTTTTCAAGACCTTCTCTATACAGTGGATCTATCTCTCTATCTAGTATAAATGGCATATTTGACTCCTTCTCTTTTTGTTTTAGAATCTTGGCTATATTTGGTCTCAATCTCATCAAGTAGAAAAGCTTTCTTAAGTAGTCTTCTCTCTTTTTTGACTCCAGTTTGCCAAGCTTTTGCATCAGTTTTTGATAAAATGCATCTATATCTTTTATCCTGCACAAGATAGCGATGATATTATCTGCGATATTTTCACTATCTATCAACTCTGAGCAGTTAAAATTGCTGATATCTCTTGCTTCGTAAGTATAACATAAATTTTGCGTCACTATTTCGTTTTTGATTTTCAACTTCTTCGCTCTTCCACTTTTGGAAAACTGGTCTCCAGCACCTCTTTGATCTCTTGATCAACAAGTAGTTTGATAAGCGTTTTTGGTATATCCTGAAAAAGCTCTCTGAGTGTTCTGTCATATACAAATGCATCTTTTTTATCTTTTGCCATCTGCTTCTCCTCTGTTTTGCTCAGAGATATTGTAAGATAAATTTTACTTTTTGTATAAAAATATTTCAACTTGAAATAAAATTGTGATTGTAGACTACAAATCCCTATACATGATAAATCAATACTATGCTAAAATACTTCTATGAAAAAAACACTCACACTCGAAGATATCCAGACTATCCATCATGATAGCTTGGCAAAACTACTGTTTGAGATAATCCAGAAGGATCATGACAGCTACAAAAAAGTAGAGAAACTCCTGCTTGCCAGCGACCCAAAGGCACTTTATAAAAGTATCATGAAAGATATAAACTCTATCAAGCGCGGGAGGAAATTTATCCATTATGGTGAATCTTTTGCCTTTTCCAAAAAGATAGAGGGCATAGTAGCGGATATCGACACTTTGGTGCAGGATGACAGGGAGGCATCAAAACTACTCAAAGCATTGATACTCACGGATAGCAAGGTCTTTTTGCGTAGTGATGATAGTGCCGGTGCGATACAGATGGCTTATGCTTTGGCGGCAGATGCGTACAAGGACAGGAGCACCAAAAGCCTGGAGGATAAAGAGCTATTGGCCGACTTGGAAGAGATGCTTATCTGTGACGGGTTTGGGATGCGTGATATCTTTTCTGAAGAGTTTCCTGTGCGTGTCTATGAGATGCTTTATGAGAAAGTGATGCTTGCTTATACTCTGGAGGAGGCAGCATTTGAGAAGTCGAGTTTTCATCATGTGCTGCTCTCTATCGCCGAGTATTTGCGATCTCCAACACTTTATATCAAAACCAAAGCATTAGAGTCAGAGATATTTTCAGGACATGACTACTTCGATATCGCTAGGCAGTACAAACAGATAGAAGATGCTGAAAATACCCTGCAATATCTAGGAAAGATAGAGGAAGACTGGTATCAGATAGAAGAGGTCTATGAGATGCAGATTTGGGCATATGAGCTACTGGGAAAAAGTGAAGATGCCACAAACACATATAAGCGCTGGTATGAAAAAAGAAAGTCACCACAGATATATGATAAATACATTGCAAGACTCAAAGGCAAAGAAAAAGAGCAAGCCAGAAGAGATACTCTAAAAGATATCGAGACATTGCCATTTGCAGAAGCGATCACCTTTTATCATGCGCTCGATGAAAAAGCACTTTGCGCAAGCTATATCACGGCCTATCATGATAGGATAGCTACAGAGTATCTGAATGATAGATTTTTAAAAAGCTTTTTGTTCTGGTTGTCGGATGGCTATCCAAAAGAGACGATACTTTTCTACCAGGACATCTGTGAAAAATCCCTGGGAACAAGCCAAAGCAAATACTACGGCGCTGCGATATGGGCACTCAAAGAGATGCAAAAACTGGATGACAATAGTGTCTATATCGATAAACTCCTTGCAAAACATAAACAAAAGAGAAAATTTATAGAGATGTTTGATCAGGCGTTTGGTGGGCGATACAGGCTATCATGATAGCTCCAGAAAAAAGAAAAAACTTTAGAAAAATTCAATAAAAGTTAATCATAACTTAGATATTATCTTTAATATAAGTCGATTAAGATATTTGATTTTTGTATGAGAACTGTTATATGGGAGATAAAGATATGAGACTTTATGAAGAAGAAGTTGCAGTGCTAAAGAACAAACTGAAGACGCTCTCTTCAGATGCAAAGTTATATCTTTTTGGAAGTCGGGTCGATGATGAGGCAAGGGGTGGGGATATCGATTTACTTGTAGTTTCTGATGAGATAACAAAGAGAGATTTGAGACTTTTGAGGATTGATTTTTGTAAACATTTTGGTGAACAAAAACTTGATATCGTACTTGACGATGGAGAATTTAAAAATCCATTTGTTCGACATATCTTAAAAAAAGCGATTTTATTA
>JANTGR010000167.1 GCA_024762875.1 Sulfurospirillum sp. | reverse complement strand
TCCATTACCCAGATTGTGCTTGTAGTACCAGCCTCCACCCTGCTCAGTCAGTATGCCTGATAAGCCTTCATTGAAAAGATCGGTAAATTGATATTGCGGTGTATCCAGTCCGGAAGGGGCATGTACCAGATCCTCTGAAGCGATAGTATGGACATCACTGCTCCATTCGTGTTTTTGGTAAGTAAACTCCATCGGAGGAAGATGTTTTCTGTTGTAGGTGCCGTCGGACTGTTTGGCATAGCCATAGGATGTTGCGGATTTTAAAAAGGTAAAACCTTCCTGGGCGGAATCGTCATAGTCAAACTTGATAGATTTGACAAGACCGTCGTATTCATCAAAATGATGAAATTGCAACACCCGTTTGCATAAACGCGTAGCTCGTATCTCGAAACCGGCTTTATAGGTTGAAAAGGCATCCTTTCTAAAATCCCAGTTACCGCTTTTTTCCCATGGTTTATCATCGTCGTATTCTCCATAGTCAAAAACAGTCTGAAACATATAGTCGGATGCTTCTGGAAATGGATCGTTAAACTTTTTATAGGGCGTTTTATTGCCATAGCGTATCTGTTCAAGATAGAGATTGGTGTAAGTCAGTTCATCGTCGACTATTCTGTTTTTATTGTGAAGCAGTGAAGCGTCAAACCCTTTCTTGTCTTCTTTTTTATAGTGATAATGGGCACAATTGCCTTTATCATCAAAGATGAACTCCGGCATCCACTTAAATATTCGGCTTTCATCCTGCGGATCACAGATTCTTGACTCCTTGCTCCAGCCAAAAAGCGTTGTTATATTTTCCTTGGTAATCACCCGCCATTTGATCTCACTGTCTGTTTTGGACGTCCATCGTTCGATCCGGGCAAACAAACCCTCTATCCTCGGTCTGTAAAAGCGTATAGTATATTTACCATCAGGTGAGTTTTTCTCGTAAATGACATAGTTGCCATTAACATCTTTTTTATATTCCGGAACCAGATCTTCCGCTTCGGAAAAAAGAAAAACATCGGAATCTATGGCATCAAAATATTTCGGGAGTTCTCTGTCGGTTTTTCGTTTGATGGAGGGAAGCCCAAGAGACCACCCCAGACCAAAAATACCATTACCCGCACCTGAGCTGTAAGATAAGTTAAGCGATGAAGTGAGAGCACGCGCAGGAGAAAAAGGCAGAGGAATACTAAACGATGCCGTACCATTGACGGCATTGACAGAAAATTTCTCATCGATCCCTTTTATCGCCCCACCGCCCTTGGGCAGAGAGATAGAGGGAACCTTTATAGCATTAGATTTTGTCTCTCCACCGTCTGCTCCACGAAGCTGTGACGATGTATTTTGCTTTCCTGTTTGTGTCTCCACTATCTACCCCCCCTTTAAAGTAGGAACAGTTTCTCCTTCATTTTTAGATCACTATTAATATATTATATGAGTATAGTATTAACAAAGTATTAACTTGAATTTATAGGCGATACTGCAGAGGATCACAGAAAAATCAATGTATGGGCAGGGCAATACTGCGCCTTGTGTGCTATTGTAGTGTCAGAAAATGTTTCCAAACATAGTTACGGCACCTCCGGGTATTCCACAAAGAGAAAGATTCCTTGCAATCATGGTGAGAATATGTTTGCAGGATATGCGTTCCACCGCTTGGAGAATGAGCTCGACTGAGCAGTATACAGCCCCGTGGAACGGAAAATCCTTATCAATACCGCTGCACCGATAGTACAACTATATGATATGTGGATGACCGAGGGCATTTTTGCGATTCCGCTAAGCTGCTACTGGCCGAACTCTTCATGGATATAAATTCAGATAAGTTGGCTCGATGGTTAGTAGGAAAGTCAGACCCAAAAGGAGACTTTTGGGCCTACCATGTTGCCAAACAGGGAATCATTCGAAGATATAGCAGTGAAATACATCTCTCTTTCTCAAAGTTATAGCGATCAAGATGGTAATAGCGATACATTTTGACTGTTTTTAAGACTAGAAAAACATAACATTATAAAACATGCCAATATGGAAGATTTTATAATGCTATATACCAACTTTTGTACTTCCAGAAATTCTTCTGTTTACTTGAGAATCTTTACTTGTGTGTAAGTTAAAGTTCAATCTCTTTAAAAAACTCACAGATATCTACCTCAAGTACATAGGCAATCTTACTAAGGTGTTCAATATTAAAATGATAATTTTTATGACAGATCTCAGCACAGGAAACAACAGAAACAGATTTGTGACCTATCGCATGTGAGAGCTCAAGTTGAGTGATATTTCTCTCTTCCCGTAACCTTTTTACATTGGCACCGATCTGCTCATATATCTTTTGGGTAAAGTTATTGTTTTCTTCTTCAGAATCTCGCAAATTATACCTTTATATAAGAAGTTTTTACATTCTATTGCGATACAATTATTTACTCAACTTTATATATAAAGTTTTACAATAAAATAAATACTAAAAATGGAGAAATAATGAATAAAAAACTAAAAGGAATATTACTGGCTTCAGCAGTAGTATTGGGAATAAATGGTTGTGAGTCAGTTAAGCAAATTAAACTACCAAATGGACAAAATGCAGAGCAATATACACTGTATTGGGGTCCGGATCCAAGACATAATCACTTCTTTTCTAGATATACATACCTTATGTATAACAAAGGGTTTAGGATGAACGTATCTATGGTTAATATTCCTGGAAGTACAACCGTAACATTGAAGGTGAAAGAGTGGCAAAACAAAGGCTTGAATTTTTCTTTGCACCCGATGATACTCAATGGTGTAAAACCTCTATCCTGTAACAGCAGCAAGAAGCCCGGATATGCCATCAGGTACCTTGAGTGCAAATACAACAAAAGAGCTCTTATAAACTCAATGGGGAAACCATTTGGACCTAAAGAGAAGAATTGGAAACTACATGGTCTCTTTGTTGATGAAAGTGTAAACGGAACATTGAGTGAGGCATGGAAATGTAGTAAAAAATATCTGCCTGACTATTATGCCGCGAATAATATGGCTGGAAAAATCTCAGTACAGTATAAAGCACAGGATTGTGTGAAACAGGCATATAAGATTTACAGATCGACCCCAGGACCAATTGAGGATTACTTTACATATGAGATGGCAGCTTTTGGAAATAAACACTACAGATTTAACATTAAGTCAAATAAAGAGTTTATCCAGTTTTTGTCTAAATAAAAAATTATATATAAAAAGTGATAGTGGGATACAGTAATGGCCGGGAAGCCTAAATTTACAGCTCATTGAAGCAAATAAAGGAGTAAGTTATGTTAGTCTTGAAAATAATCGGTATATTGATTGCTGTCTTTTTGGTTTATCTTCTGATCGTAAAAGTGAATGAATATACCATTCAAAAATATCGTTATGAATTCTTTAATATGGGCAATTTTTTGATAAGTGCAGTTGGATATGGGTTGCTTTATTTTGGCTACAAGTGGTATATGAGTGCCCTAGAAAAAAATCAGGATATCCTCAATGGGCAGATACTGATAGGAGTAGGAGTGATCTTAATTCTTACGGTAATCTACTACAATATAAAAAATACATCTGGACCTACCGGCCTGGTACTTTCATTGGTTCAAGCTCCAATTTACGGTGTACTGTCAGTTTTCTCTCTTATTGCGTTGATTGCTGCGATAGCATTCTTTTCAGAGACAAAACCGGTGTACAATATAAGTGATGATTAATCAAGAAAGGCTGCATGAGCTTAAAGGAGTAGGGTATGGGAAGCATC
>JANTGR010000166.1 GCA_024762875.1 Sulfurospirillum sp. | reverse complement strand
GCCTTGGGAGCAGCTGCTTTGACAGTTGATGCCACAGGTGATTTCGATAACGACGGCTTCTTCGACATCCTCTGGCAGAGAAACAGCGACAATAAACACTTCATCTGGTATATGGATGTCAACGGCAAAAGAAATTCCAAAGCCTTGGGAGCAGCTGCTTTGACAGTCAGCCCCTAAATCTTTTGCTCCCAAAAATATTGGGAGCAAAATAAAGATTACCGCCTCATTTAATGGTGTGTTATCAGAATTTCCCTTGATATGGTCTCGTCAGCAATTCTAATTTTACCCCTCCCCCTCACCAAACTCTAATATTTTAAAATATACAATGAGTGATGGAAAAGATATTCACCGATTTTATCCATTACTTCCGAAACACATCCAAACAGTTCCCTGACAAAAGAAAAGGAAAGAATACCAGTATCACAATGGAGGATATCGTACTTTCTGCTTTTGCCGTCTTCCATATGCAATCACCCAGCTTTCTGCAGTTTCAAAGAAATATGAAGACAAAAGAGGGCAGAAGCAATGCCCAAAGCCTCTTTGGCATAGAGAAGATTCCAAGTGACAACCATATCAGAGATATACTCGATGCTATAAAACCCCACTACCTGCAACCCCTTTACGACAGAGGGCTGAAATATCTTAAAGATGCAGGGGTACTGGATAGATACCGATATATGCAGAGATATCCCGTAGCACTGGACGGGACACAGTTTTACAGCTCAGAGAAACTATGCTGCACAAAGTGTCTGAGAAGGGAGCACAACAAGACAACACACTATCTGCATCAAGCCGTTACCCCCATCATTGTCTCTCCTCATCATAAAGAGATTATCCCCCTTATGCCAGAATTTATACAAAACAGTGACGGAAAAGAGAAACAAGACTGTGAAATCAATGCTTCAAAAAGATGGATAGATAAAAAGAGGTCTCTGGCACTTCCACTTCTCTTTCTGGGAGATGACCTCTACGCCCACGAACCTTTCTGTAAAGATATCATAAGCAAAGGAGACGCTTTTGTCTTTGTAGCAAAAGAGGCGTCTCATAAGATAATGTACGAGCATATAGACTTTATAGCACGTGCAGCCGGGCTTGAGAGATTCACACAGGTTGTGGGCAGGGCCCACAACCAGGAGCTTTGGGAATACAGGTTCATCAATAGTGTACCCATCAATGGCAGCAGGGATGCACTCAAGGTAAACTGGCTGGAGTTGAAAGTCTCCAATACCCATACAGGCAAGAGGGGATACAGCGGTGCCTTTATCAGCAATATAGAGATTACCCTATCCAATATCCACGATATAGGATTGATAGGCAGGAATCGATGGAAAATAGAGAATGAGAACAATAATACACTCAAAACAAAAGGCTATCACCTCGAACACAACTTTGGCCACGGTAAAAACCATCTCTCGGAGTTTCTGCCCACACTCAATATCCTGGCATTTCTTTTTCATACTGTGTTGGGTATCCTGGATGGTAACTATGCCAGAGCCAGAGCAAAAGTACCCACAAAGAGATTCTTTCAGGATATGGAGACCTTGACCAGCTTTATTTATTTCACTTCGTGGGATATACTCATAGCATTTATGGCAAGAGATAGAGACTCTCCGATGTTATCTATCTCTGACTTGATGGATATTTCAAAGCTATGAGAAGAAGGCGGGAGTAAAAATAGATGCTTTGCATAAGCGCATACCGAAGTATGATCAAAACAGCTATTTGAAGTCTTTTTATCGGCAGGAAGGGAATCAGGCGTTTGAATGATTTATATTGTTTTAAGGATAAGAGAGGTTTTTTACAGGTGAGTGTGTGTGGTTGGGGTGGTTTGGTTGGTATAGTTAGAATTGCTGTGGTCTCGTAACCCATATTGAAGCAAAATAAACTATAATTTTATGATTGATCCACAAGCTCATTTTGAAGGTACTTACCGTTGAATCACCATATCCTTTTTGTCCATATCCCCAAAACTGCCGGTACCAGCTTCAGGAAAGCGGCGGAGGAGTATTTCGGAGTGAAAAATACTTTCTATGACTACTCTCCCAAATCTCCGGAGACTTCAAAAGAAATTTTAACTGCTATCTATGAAGCAAATGACCCCTATAGACTGTTCAAAAAGATATCGAGAAAGAGGCACTCTTTTCTCTCCGGCCATTTTCCGGTTAGCAAATATGCTCCACTGTACGATGCGATGGATATTGTCACTTTTGTCAGGGAGCCTGTCTCCCAGGTGATCTCGCACTACAACCACTACAGGAGTTATCACGGATACAAAAAGGAGCTGGATGATTTTATCGAAGAGCCTAGGTTTCAAAACATACAGTCCAAAAATTTCAAGGGAAGGGCGCTGATGCATTTTGGCTTTGTCGGCTTGACGGAGAGATACGAGTCGCCACCTTAAATTCCCCTAAAATTCTTACAATTTTCAAAAGATTTTCTCCTTTTTCCAATGATTAAGCTGCCTGAATAACATCAGGCAGCTTTCCTTGTTTTCCGCTGTGCATATTGTACCTGTGCGGATCATAGGTTTTATTGTTTTTGTAGAGCGAGTGGGCAATGACGATCAATTTTCGCATCGCGGCTATCTGTGCAGTGGTTGTATGTTTTCCCGATGCCTTGAGGCGTTCAAAAAATGCTTTTATCTCCTCATTGTGCCTAATCGCTACCATTGCACTCATAAAGAGTGTCCCCCTGTATATTCTGTCTCCGGCTTTGGATATCTTCATCTTGGATCTAACTGATGTTCCAGAGCTTCTTTCTATCGGATCAAGACCAGAGAGCGAAACAATTTGTGCACGATTGGCACCTTTGTAGCGTATAAAAAGGTGCAACAGAGCAATGGCAGCCACATCCCCGATACCAATAATCGATTTGATATTTTCAAATCCCTTTTGGAGTGTATCGTCTTTTTGGATAATCTTTTTAATTTGTGCGAGAATCTCTTTCTCTTTTTTCTTCAAAGAGATGATCCGTTTTTTTAAATCACTGATGACGTAAGTGCTTCCCTCTTTGGCTGTGAGTGATTCCAGATGGTTGAGTGCCTTAACACGCTGTTTGACTGTGAAGCGGTAATAGCTCATCAACGCTTTTATCTCTTCGATCACTGCATTGTATGCAGGGACTGCAATCTGATCTTCCCTTGCAATATTGATTGCCTTTGACAATACTCTGGCATCGACTCTGTCTGTTTTATTGCGCTCTCCTACGGCCTTAGCATAGTTCCTGGACTGTTTGGGATTGATTTGAAAGGCTTTGATCTGCTTTTGGTTGCAGAAGCGATTGAGCAATGCCGAATAACACCCTGTTGGCTCATAGACAAATACCACTTCACTGATCTCTTTTTTGTACAGCTTTTTGAGCTTTGCATATAAGCCCTTGATACCTTTGGCGTTGTTATCGATCTCTACATCCAGTTTCCCGCGTGGAATGTGCACTGAAATGCTTGACTTTGAAATATCTAATCCGATAGAATACATTACTAGAACCTTAAAATGTTTTTTTTGAGAGTTCGTTAGCGCAGAAGCTTTTGCTTTTGCGTGAATAAGCAACCAGCTACATATAACTTTCCCTCGTAAAATACGATCTGACATATTGCCGATCTTGTCGCCACTCAAGTTTAGAATGCAGCTATCTGACTGACCCTCAGACTAATCAATTATTTGTTTAAGAAAACTGACCGTCTTGGTGATAAAACCGATCTGCTGACACATCAAAAACTCTCTTTGAAATGATAGCTGATTGCTGTTG
>JANTGR010000165.1 GCA_024762875.1 Sulfurospirillum sp. | reverse complement strand
ATTGAAAAGATAGAAGTATTAAAAACATTTGCTTTTGAAAACCAAGCAGCTATGCTGATAGAAGAACCCAAAAGAGAAGAGACACCTCCAACACTTTTAAAAAACAAGAAACAAGTTGCTGCAGGAGAAAATTTACTCACTTTTTACACTGTACCAAATTATTGGGAACATGATACATCATCGGTCATATTTTTCTCTTTTGTGCTCTTTTTTGGGATGATTTTAGGCGATGCTGGGTATGGCATTGTCTTAGGAATTTTACTATTGATTTTTCATCACAAAATGAAAAAAAGCCAAAGCGGTCGGAGATTTATCACACTTTTTAGCTACTTGGCTCTTTTTACGACTTTGTGGGGTGTGCTGGTGGGAAGTTATTTCGGTGCATTACCGCCGGAGGGTTCACTGCTGGCAAATGTACATCTTTTTGATATCAATAACTATGATACGATGATGAAAATCTCTATCTTTATCGGAGCCGGTCATATCATCATCGCCAATACTCTAAAAGCCATAGACTTATATCGCACATCCGGTAAATACTCCATTCTCGCACCTATAGGATGGATTATTATGATTCTCGGAGGCTTGACTCTTTTTGTCATGCCGCAGTTGGCTTTTGTGAGTTATGGCTTATTTGCTTTGGGGCTGGTATCTATTCTTGCCTTTACACAAACAGAGGGTAAAGTGTTAAAACGCCTCTTTAGCGGGGTTACTGCTTTAACGCAATTGACGGCAGTGTTTGGAGATATTCTTAGTTATTTGAGACTTTTTGCATTAGGGCTTGCTACTGCATCTATGGGACTTGCCTTTAACCAACTCGCATCGCAGGTGAGTGAAAGCCTTCCGGGGATCGGTGTTTTGTTTGCTATCATGGTACTCATCATCGGTCATCTGCTCAATTTTACACTTGGTATTGTCAGTGGCGTAGTCCATGGGCTTCGTCTCAATTTGATAGAGTTTTTAAAATATGACAGCAGCAAAGAGGGATATGCATTTAAGATGTTTGAAAAAAAGGAGTCAGATATGACTCCATTCTCGCCAAAGGCGAAGCTTTAGTGACTGAATAGTGTATGGACTTTGTTCCTACACTATGAGAATATAATAAGGAGGAGAAAAAAATGGAACAGTTGATTTTAACATTGGGATGGATAGGTATCTATGCACCAGTGGCATTGGGAGCGATCGGCAGTATCTTGGGATGTGCCAAAGCTGGACAAGCCGCTACAGGCGCACTTTTGGATGTGGATAGCGGTTATGGCCGCTATATCGGTATCTCGGCAATGCCATCTTCCCAGACGATTTACGGCATCGTTGTGATGCTCACACTCAATCGTGAAGTTACCCTGTCCAATTCACCGGGACTATTTGCAATCGGCTCTTTAGTCGGTGCGGCACTTTTGATCAGCGGTGTTTACCAGGGTAAAGCATGTGCCTCTGCGATTCAAGTTTCTAAAAACAAACCTGAAGTCTTTGGTATCTCCATTGCACCTGCAGCAATTGTAGAGGGATTTGCTGTTTTTGCTTTTGTTTTTGCCTTAATCTTGGCAGGCTCTATCAAATAAGGAACTATGATGGCAGAAAAATCACCCATTTCGGAAAATGTCCAAGCCCTCATCGATAAACTTCATTTTGAAGGCGTTAAAGCAGGCAGTGAAGATGCCCGGCTAATTGTACAAAAAGCAAAACAGGAAGCGGCAAAAATTATTGATGATGCCCAAAAAGAGGCAGATAGACTAAGAGCAGAGGCACATGCTATGATCGAGAAAGAGAAGAGTGCTTCCCAAGCGGCTTTTAAAACATCTCTTCGAGACAGTGTGCTGACACTCAAAACACAGCTTTTTTTACAGTTTAAAAACCAACTTCAAAAGCAGATTTCGACTCAAATGGATGATGAAAAATTTTTAGAAACACTGATCCTCACAATAGCCAAAGCAGCCATCAGTGAAGAAGCACAAAATATCAACATTCTTGTAGGCGAAATCAAAGATTATGAAAACAGAAGAGACCGATTGATTGAAGCCATTGCTTCCAAGATGCTCGAGGATGGAATCGCACTTGGCACAGGTAGAGATAAGGGTATTAAAATAAAACTGATTGATCAAGAGGTTGAAGTAGATTTGAGCGAAGAAGCACTGACTGAACTTATTTACCAATTGATTATCCCGCGCTATAGAGAACTTTTTGAGGGAGTCAAAAGCTGATGAGCCCAAAACACTATTATACATTGATGACATCATTGCCTTATCTCCCGCCTATGGAAAAAGCAAGAGCGTTACCCATAAGCTGGATACAACTTCAAAAAAGAAGAACACTTCTGGATGAGGAAGACAGCCTCATGGTGGATGCTCTTCAGAGGCTATTGGCATGGTATTATCATCCCTCAACAGAGAGAAGTATTCAAATCATCGGGCGGTATGAAAGTTTCATAGCACAAACAGAACAACATCCCAAAATCCAAGATATTGTAACTGATATTTTCAAACAGCGTACTATTATCGCAGCTTTTAGGATGAAATACGCCGGTCTCCATTTCTCTGATACACAAAAGATGTGGGGGCTGCAAGAAGATAAACTTATGATAGAGCGTTTTTGGGATGATGAAGATTTCAAACTCTCCTATAAATACCCATGGGTGAAAGCGTTAAAAAGGTTTTTTATAGAGGATAATCCTAAAGGATTAATAGCATTTTTGATGCAATTTATCTGGGAAAAAGCAGATGGATTAAAGCAAGAACACCCCTTCTCTCTTGATGCTTATGTTGCTTATCTTATACAGTGGTCTACACTTGAAAAATGGCTTACTTTTGAATCCCAAAAAGCTACTGAACATTTTGATCATCTACTCACGGAGGCTTGTTATGCATACAAGTAACACTTTATCTTCATCCCCTGTAAAAGCTATTGTCATCGCAGCACAAGAGAGTCTTGTCACGATAAAAGTACTTGAGGGGGCGATTATCATGAATGAAGTGGGATACATCCTCAAAGATAAGATGAAGCTCAAATCCGAAGTTATCCGCATCAAAGGAGACTATGCCGATATGCAAGTCTATGAAGATACCTTAGGGATTAAAGTAGGTGATGAAGTTGAGATGAGCCGTGAAATGCTTTCGATTGAATTAGGTCCCGGACTGCTTGGAAATGTCTTTGACGGTCTGCAAAATCCCCTTTCAGAATTAGCAACAAGAGATGGTTTTTTTCTCAAACGCGGCAGTGAACTGCCGGCTTTGAGCCGCAGCAAAAAATGGGAATTTATACCCAAAAAACTGATCGGCGAAAGTGTGGTTGCCGGAGATGTGTTAGGTACTGTCGATGAAGGGCGGTTTGAACATAAGATCTTTGTACCGTTTGATCTGATGGAGCATGTTGAGATCAGCTGGATCAGAGAGGGGCTCTTTAGTGTTGATGAGAGCGTTGCGCGTCTTAAACTTCCAGATCACCAAGAGATTGAAATTAACTTGGTTCATCAATGGGCAGTCAGGGAGCCGTTGAGCAGAAATATACTCAAACAGGGATTTGCTTTGCAACACTATCCCAGCGAACCTTTGATCACACAACAGCGTATTATTGATACTTTTTTTCCTGTAGCCAAAGGAGGCACTGCATGTATTCCCGGACCTTTCGGTGCGGGTAAAACTGTACTTCAAAATCTCATCGCCAAATATTCTGAAGTCGATATCGTTATCATCGTAGCATGTGGAGAGCGTGCAGGCGAAGTTGTGGAAACAATCACCGAATATCCCCAGACAACAGATCCTAAAACCGGAGGATCACTGATGGATCGAACGATCAT
>JANTGR010000164.1 GCA_024762875.1 Sulfurospirillum sp. | reverse complement strand
ACATCTCTAAAACTATTTTCAGTCAGTTTTGCCATTTCAGCTGTTCTAGCATCTGTTTCAAGAACTGATCCAGTCACAAAATTTCTGTAAAAATCAGCTGTTAATCTTGTTGCAACTTCAGTAGTTCCACCTACAATTCTATCATTACTGACCAATTCATGCATTATTTTACCAGGCAACACTCTTTCAGGACAATGCGCAAAATGGATATGTGTCGTATCCACACCGGCATCTTTCAGTGTTTGCTCCATGATATCTGTTGTCCCAACAGGTGAAGTTGATTCCAGGATGACGATATTACCTTCTTTGACAAAGGGTGCCAATCCTTTTGTAGCTGCAACAATATAATCAATATTTGGTACATGATTATCTTTAAATGGTGTCGGAACCGCTACTATAAAGACATCTGCCTCCGCTGCAACAGTACTGGCAACCAATTTACCTGAATTGACTGCTGATTGTACAAAGGTATCCAAATCTGGCTCAACGATATGAATCTTTCCCTGATTGATCGTATCCACTGTTGACTGTACTACATCAACACCATGCACCTGATAACCTCTATTTGCAAGAAGCGATGCTGTTGGCAAACCTATATATCCTAAACCTATTACACAAATTTTTTGTATTCCCATTTTATTTCCCTTTTAAATATGACACGATACGTTCACAGGCTTTTCCATCTCCATATGGATTATGTGACTTTGACATTATTGTATATGCTTCTTCATTCTCCAAGAGTGTTTTACACTCCTCGATGATTTTATCTTTGTCCGTACCAACCAGTTTAACCGTTCCTGCTTTAACTGCTTCCGGTCTCTCTGTTGTATCTCTCATAACCAACACAGGTTTTCCTAGACTAGGCGCTTCTTCTTGAATCCCGCCGCTATCCGTTAAGATAAAATGAGACTGATGCATCAGATAAACAAAAGGCTCATAATCCAGTGGTGCTATCAAAAAGACATTGTCAACATCTGACAGTATCTCGGTAACCGGCTTTTGAACATTCGGATTAAGATGCACAGGATAAACAATATCGACATCAGGATATTCCAATGCCAACGCTTTTAAACCTTCACAAATATTTAAAAATCCCTGCCCAAAATTTTCTCGTCTATGCCCTGTCACCAAAATCAATCTTTTAGACTTATTGATACTATAGCCTTTTGAAGCAATCAATGCTTGTAAACTTTGCTCCAGTGCTTTATCGGACTCAATTTTTGAAACAACACGCAATAATGCATCAATCACAGTATTACCTGTTACGATGACATGCTCTACATCGACATTTTCTTTTAAAAGATTAGCTTCACTCTCTGTAGTTGGTGCAAAATGATACGTTGCCAACCGTCCTGTTACCTGCCTGTTTCCCTCTTCCGGCCAAGGTGAATAGATATTGTGTGTTCTTAGTCCCGCTTCCACATGTCCAACTGCAATCTTTTGATAATAGGCAGCCAAAGCAGTCGCCAGTGTAGTGGCTGTATCACCATGCACCAAAACGACATCTGGCTTGGCTTCTTCCAAAACCGGTTTTAACCCCAAAAGGATATTGGATGTAACTTCATATAAATCTTGCCCCGGTTTCATAACATTTAAGTCATACTCCGGTTCTATTCCAAAAAGATCCAATACCTGATCTAACATCTCGCGATGCTGTGCTGTCACACAGACAACGGTTTCAAAATCAGCAGAAGCTTGAAATGCTTTTACCAAAGGGGCCATTTTAATTGCTTCAGGTCTTGTTCCAAAGACTAACATTACTTTTTGCATCGTTATACCCTTTTTCCATTTATCATGATAGTTTCTTTTCCCAATCCAGCGCTGTTTTGCAGATCAGTTCCAAATCATCATATTGTGGTTGCCATTTCATCACTTCTTTGATTTTACTGTTATCAGAAATCAAAATAGAAGGATCCCCGGCACGTCGCTCTTTAATCTCAGCAATAAAATCAACACCACTGACTTTTCGCATCGTTTCTAACACCTCTAAAACAGAAAACCCATGTCCATAACCACAGTTGAATGTATTGCTGGTATTTTCAATTTCTAGATATTCCAACGCTTTTAAATGTGCAGCAGCCAAATCTTCAACATGAATATAATCTCGGATACACGTTCCATCTTCAGTATCATAGTCATCACCAAAAACATACATTTTTTCTCTTTTGCCACAGGCTGTTTCTGCTGCTACCTTGATGAGATGTGTGGCTCCTTTGGTTGATTGCCCAATTTTTCCATCATTACTGGCACCTGCAACATTGAAATAACGTAGTGCGACATATTTGAAATCAGGAAAAGCAAACGCTGTATCTTTTAAAACGATTTCACTCATCAACTTACTGTGTCCGTAAGGATTGATAGGATTGGTAGGGCAATCCTCTTTTACCGGGATGAGATCTGCGTCTGGCTCACCATAGGTTGCCGCTGTTGAAGAGAAGATAAACTTATTGACATTATGCTTGATACAACAACGAATAACATTGGCTGTATTGGCTGTATTGTTCATATAATATTTGAGTGGATCACTCACACTTTCAGGCACGACTAGACTGGCAGCAAAATGGATTACTGCATCAAAATTATTTTCAGCAAATATCTTGTCGATCTCATCATAATTACTCAAATCGGCTTTGATCAAATTGCCATACATGATCGCATCTTCAAAACCTGTAACCAGATTATCTATAATGGTGATATTATGTCCACCCTCTTCACCTAACTGTTTGACAACATGACTTCCAATATATCCCGCACCACCATTTACTAAAATATTCATTTCCACTCCCTAAATTAATTTTTTTATAACATCGACCAATTTTGCACTTTGTTTCTCTCTAATAAAATTTTCTTTCACAATTTGTCTATTTTTTTCAGAAATTTCATACTCTTGTGCCTTCATCTTGATTATGGCTTCTTTCACCAGCTCTGCCCTGTTTGGCAATACAGAAACTGCATTTTCCAATCTATCAACAAATTTAACAGCTTCACCAATCCCGCCATACAGTATCGGCAGACCGGTTGCTGCATATTCATACAGTTTTGAAGGCATAGCTGTTTTAAAATGTTCATCAAGCTGTGCATATAAAACAGTGCTATTTTCATAAAATTTCATGATTTCATCACGCTGGACTTTCCCGAAAAACTCTACATTGGATATTTTATTTTTTTTGACATGCTCTCTGAGGGATTTATATTTGGTGCCCTCACCTACAATGTTCACTTTTACTCCTGCCAAATCTTTGGCTCCATCCACTAAAATCTGCACATTTTGGCCAACTGCTATATTACCTATATATGTGATTGTAAATGGAATATCATGATTAATTTTTATATGACTCAATTCTTCAAATTTTTGTTGCTCAATACCATTGGCTATTTGCTCTATTTCATGATTTTTAGTATGTTTTTGAACCCACTCTTTTTCAAAATTATTGGTTACCGCCACATAGTCATAAGCTGCAATGGCATTTTCCATCAATTTGGTAATTGCCCCTTTTAATAAACGCTTGAATTTACTGTTTCCTTCAATATATTCCCAGGTAATATCCCGTATATCGATAATCTTTTTTCCTTTTCCCAACAAAGCCAACATAGGAATAATAAACATATAAGGTGATGTTGCCACTGTGATATCAGAAGGAATTTTATTGGCTCTGCTGACCAACTTACGTGTAAAATAAATTTCCCATAAAGCACGCGAGAAAAATTTTTCTGCATCATAATCTCTTTGATTGACATAATAGATATCGATATTTTCACTAAAAGAAACTTTTTCCTGCTGCTGTGGTTTGCCGCGTTCAGTAATACATACTATATTTATTTTGTAATTTTTTTCCAGTTCTTTTACATACGACAAGACACG
>JANTGR010000163.1 GCA_024762875.1 Sulfurospirillum sp. | reverse complement strand
CCGGATCTGAAGGTTGCCTGGAAGTATCAGTGCAAAGGAATGATCAATGAAATATTTTTCTATTATTTTACTATTGGGTGCTTTTGTCTATGCAGATATAGATAAGTCAAATGAAAAAGCACATAAACAGATGGTTGAAACAATCCAAAAAGAGGTAAAACATACACACAGTTACTTAGGTTCCAAAAAACTGGATCAAAAGGTCATCGATGCGATGGGTATAGTCAAAAGAGATATGTTTGTACCCCTGTCCCAGCGAAAATTCGCCTACGAAAACAGACCGCTTCCGATAGGACATGGACAGACTATCTCACAACCGTATATGGTGGCGGTGATGACCGATCTTTTAAAACCAAAAGATACAGACATAGTACTGGAAATCGGTACAGGATCAGGTTATCAAGCTGCGATACTTGCCAAAATCGTCAAAAAGGTTTATACTATAGAGATCATAGAACCGTTGGCTCTTGGGGCAAAAAAAAGACTTGAAAAACTGGGTTACAAAAACATAGATGTACGCATAGGTGATGGGTACTATGGTCTGGGAAGCATAGCTCCTTTTGATGCAATCATCGTAACCGCGGCAGCAGGGCATATTCCGCCGCCGCTTCTAAAGCAGTTAAAACCCGGAGGCAGGATGGTGATCCCTGTCGGGAGCCAATTTTTTGTGCAGCAGCTTGTCTTTGTCAAAAAGGATAACAATGGAAAAATCTCGATAAGGCAGATCTTGCCCGTAGCATTTGTTCCGCTTACCGGAAAACATTAAGGCAGACTGATGGAAAAAGCAGTACACCAGAAAATACCACGCTATTCGATAGCGCTTGTTTCTGCGGCTGCTTTAGCGTATGAGATTTTGCTGATGAAGCTTTTTTCCATCGTTCAGTGGCACCATTTTGCCTATATGATGATTAGTCTGGCACTTTTGGGTTATGGTGTCAGCGGTACGTTTATCGTGCTCTTTAGAGATCGTCTTTTATCAAATTTCTCCTTGGCTTTTATCTCCAATCTGTTACTGTTTGGCATCACTTCAATATCAAGTTATTTGATTGCACAGCAAATCCCGTTTAATGCACAGGAGATGTTTTGGGATCCAGGCAGCATCTTATGGCTGTTTACCTATTTTTTGCTGCTTGTTCTTCCTTTCTTTTTCGCTGCCAATACCGTAGGCATGGCTTTGAGTTATTATGAGAGGGAAGTCTCAAAACTCTATGCTGCAGATATGATCGGTGCAGGGATTGGAAGTTTGTCTATTTTAGGGCTTTTTTTTGTACTCTATCCGGCTTCGATATTGCAAGTCATATCCTCAGTTGGATTTTTTGCATCGGTATTAGCTTCGTATGAACTGGGTCTAAAGCCCAAAAAAAGCGCTGTACTGCTGCTATTTGTTTTTTTGCCTTTTATGCTTGGGGGCAAATTTACCGAACTCAACATGTCGCCATACAAAAACCTGAGCAAGGTACTACAGATAAAGGATACCCGTATCGTTGAAGAGCGTACCAGTCCTTTGGGCGTCATCACTGTTGTGGAGAGCCCCACGATACCCTTTCGCTATGTGCCCGGTCTTAGTATCATCTCAGATACACAGATCCCTGCACAACTTGGGGTTTATACCAACGGTGAGGGTATGAGCGTCATTACCAGATATCCCGACTCTTTTAAGAAATTAAAATATCTGGATTTCCAGACGTCTGCACTCCCCTTTCATCTGAGTCACCCTAAAAATATACTGATTATCGGTGCTGGAGGCGGGTCGGATGTATTACAGGCTCTTTATGAAAAAGTAGAAAATATCGATGCAGCAGAACTTGATGGAGAGATGGTTGCGCTGGTGAAAGGCAGATATGCTGAGTATGCTGGCAATATTTATAGCAAATCAAATGTCAACGTTAAAATTGGGGAAGCGAGAGGTTTACTATCCGCAAGTAAAGAAAAATACGATCTCATACAATTGGCATTGGTTGATTCTTATGGCGCCGCCTCAGCCGGTCTATATGCGCTTAGTGAAAACTATCTCTATACGGTAGAAGCTTTCAGGCAATACCTTCTCCACTTGACACCGGGAGGTTATCTTGCCTTGACGCGTTGGATCAAACTTCCTCCGCGTGATAGTCTGAAGCTTTTTGCCACAGCTATTGAGGCTTTGAGGCAAGAAGGGATAGATACCCCCGAAAAGAGTCTGCTACTCATAAGAAGCTGGCAAACCAGCACATTGCTTGTCAAAAATGGAATTATTACGCCAGAAGAGATCAAATCGCTCAAAACCTTTTGCGAAGAACGAAATTTTGACCTGGCCTATTACAGTGCTATACAAGAACATGAAGCAAATCGCTTTAATATACTTGAAGATCCATATTTTTTTATCGGCGCGAAAGCTTTGCTTGAACAAAAAGACTTTTTCGACCGATATAAATTTGACATCCGCCCCGCAACTGATGACAAACCCTATTTTTACCACTTTTTTAAATGGGAAGTTTTTGGGGAGATATTCTCTTTACGCGGATCCGGGGGACTCTATCTTATGGAGTGGGGATACTTGATACTTGTAGCTTCACTGATACTGGCACTGTTTTCCAGTATCGTATTGATACTGCTTCCGCTGGTCTCTTATAAACGTAATCAAACCAGTATAAACACATTTGGTAAAACCAAAATAGTGTTCTATTTTTTTGCTTTGGGACTTGCTTTTTTATTCCTGGAGATTGCATTTATGCAGCGATTTATTCTATATCTCAGCCATCCTATCTATTCAGCAGCCATTGTTCTTAGCTCATTTTTGCTCTTTGCAGGACTTGGGAGCGGTTACTCAACACATCTTATCAAACAGATAGGCCATAAGAAGGCAGTGAAATCTGCTGTTTTTGTAATTTTGTTTTTAGGTCTTTTTTATCTGTTTGCTTTTGATACACTTTTTGAGCATTTGATCGCACTGCCCTACTTGGTCAAAGTGGCTGTTACGATAGGGCTTATCACCCCTTTGGCTTTTGCTATGGGGATCCCTTTTCCTGCAGGTTTGGCTTATCTTTCTTACGAGTCTCCTTCACTCATCCCATGGGCATGGGGTATCAATGGCTGTGCATCAGTGATCAGCGCTATACTTGCTACTTTGCTTGCCATTCACTTTGGTTTTGCTGCAGTGACTCTTTTAGCCCTGGTTTTTTATTTTATGGCATTTGCTATTTTTATAACTTCAGTAACGCCCAATAACATTAACTACACTTTTTGACATCCTCATCAAAACTCAGCTTTCCATAATCCTGAAATTTATGCTTTGTACAGATCAGTGCATTAACAAAATCTATGTTATTTTTCTCCACTAATGATAATGTCTCATAAAAGATAATTTTATCACTATTGACCACTCCTTGTAAAGCGATGATTCGCTTTAAATCATCTACCACTTCATTTTTAGGAAGTTTGTAAAATTTTGTCATAACAAAAAAGGTCTCCATCAAAACACTCTCAAGTATCAAAACTTCTGTTTCACCTATTTCTATCTTTTGAAAAATCTCTTTACTCTTTTGTAGATGTATCTCATGGTCACCGATTAAAAAACGTATTATGACATTTGCATCAATCAGACAAACCATACTTCTCTCTCAAAGCCATCTTCATTGCTTCCTCTTTTACCGTTGTTAAGTCATCTGCTTTTTGGACTCTGTTTTTATATTTTCCTGCTAGTTTTAAGATATTTGTAGCTATTTTAGCCGGATATACAGTTGCGACTTTCTCTTTTTTTCGTTTATCAACTATTTCAAGAGCTTCTGTAAGATTTGTCAATATAGAAGTGTTTTTCTGGATCTCTCCTATGCCGATACTCTGCATCTTTTTCCTTTTTATATATATTGATAAAATCATATATAAAAGAAGTTGTTTTGT
>JANTGR010000162.1 GCA_024762875.1 Sulfurospirillum sp. | reverse complement strand
CTAAATACAGGTAAAATCTCGTCTTTAGTTGAACTCGAGACCATGTCCTGTTGAGCAACTGTGAGCTCCACTTTCGACTCCTTCTATATCATTACATGAGGTTGATGTGACACATGTGCCACAAGGTGTTGGTTTGTCAAACATATCCCAAATCTCTGCTGCTGATGGTTCATAACCATTTTCAAAGTTTTTATACACTGAAAGCAGGGCAAATTTATAATAATCTAACAATTTTTCTCTACTGCCGTCAAAACTATCAATAGATGCTTTTTCGATCATCTCTCCAAATTTTCTCAAAATATGAAATCGTTTTACATACACCAAACGCTCATCATACTCCATATCAAAAAAGTCAAAATACTCTTCTGCATCTGTAAGTGTTTGAAACTCTTCTAAAGTATTCATAAGTTTTCCTTTTTATTTCTATAAATTTTTTATGCAAAATATATTCTAGAAAATCATACAAGACCAAGTTCTGACTTCACTTGTCCTGCCCAACTCTCTACTCTACTCTGCGTCAAATCTTCTTGATTGATATCGTCTATCGCAAGCCCGCAAAATTTACCCTCTTTCTCAGCTGCAGAAAATTCATATTTGTACCCCTCTGTCGGCCAAAAACCCACAAAATCTGCACCAAGAGTATCAAAAAGTTCATGCAGCTTTGCCAACGCACTCACAAACTCTTCACCGTGCGACTCACCGTCGCCTGCACCAAAAAGTGCAATCTTTTTGCCGGAAAAATCAGGTTCCTCATTTTCAATATCATAAAGCGCATCAACCCAATCACGCTGTGGATCACCCTGTCCCCAAGTGGAAGAGCCTAAAAGAAGTACGTCAAATTCAAGCATTTGATCTGCATCTTCATAATCTTCTTCCATATCTATCACCTCAGAGCCTTCAAATAGCTCTTCTAGCTGCTCTGCAACTTTTCTTGTTATTCCACTGCTGCTTCCGTAAAAAATACCAATATTTGCCATCACTTTCCTCTCTTATTTATCTATACAAGGTTTATACTGTTCGTGAATTGCCAAAGCTCTGTTTAAAAGTTTCTCTCCATCTGCATAAAGCTTCTCTAATGTTCTATAACCGAAACGGTGTGCATCTTTGAAGTATTTATCACAAATGACAATTTTGTCAGCCATAACAGCACAACGCCCGAATCCTTCATGGCTCATCTCCATCAAAACATTGCACATTACACCGGTTTTTCGCTCAAATGCCAAAGCGATCGCTTGGAAGATCATACGTATATCTGCTGTTTTCATCTCATCAATATCTGCAATCATCGGGATATTTTTGAGATCCTCTTTGGTAACCACATATTTTTTACTCAAAAGTTCTTCATCACTAAGTTTTCCCCAAGTACCAAACTGATCTTGTGCTCTTATTTGTCGTATCAACTCCTGTGTAAAAAAGTTTATATCTATCTGCTCGCTCATATTAGGCTTCCTTTTCATTTATAATTTTTTTAATCCATGGAGGAGGATTCCCCTGTAACATGGCTTGAAATTTTCCTAAAACATCATTGATCAGTGTAGGTTCATTGACTTTCATAGGATGTATTCCTGCACGAATGACTTTTGCAGCGGCTGTTCCGCCTATTGACTCACAATACATAATATTTGCATCATCTAAAGCTTTGACTTTAAAATCTGTTTTATCATCACCTTTTAACTTTGAAGCATCTGCATGAAGTACTTCGATCAGTTCAAATCCCTCTTTTGTTACACCATAGATAGCGAACTGTTTTGTACCGCCAAAATGTGCATTGATTGTCTCTAAATCACTCGTTGCAAATGCGATCTTTAATACATGATCCATATCTACATTTCCCTCTACTTTTATTGTTTTAGCTTCAGCCATGATGTTTTACCTCTCTCAGTTTATTTGCTATCTCAAAAAGAAAATAACAGCTTCCCTCATAGTGTTGATCATTTTTCAGTTGATTCCCAAGCTCTTCATAGTTTGGAAATCCACGGATCACAAGTCCCGTATGTTTATTACCATGCAATAAGCGTTCTGCGTGAAAGTTACTGATGACTAAATCAGCTTTATCAAAAAATGGTTTTGCATCTTCTAAATCACCTACAAATATATGCTTCGCTTCTACACTCTCAAGTACCGGTGCATAAACTGTCGAAACCACTGCATCTACTGTGCCTCCGACACTGTGGATCATCGCACACATACCCGTAATCATATCCGGTTCGCCACTCACTACAAAACGTGACGAACCTATGAGAAAATGTGCATCCAGCATTGCATCCTGCAATCTTCCCCGCCATCTTTTGATAGAAGGAAAAGGATCAATTTGTCGTATCTCCATCAAAGCTGCTACAAAATTGTCACTTGCATCCAACCCCATGACATGATCAAAATGCACATGGTTTATTGTTTCATTTTTTACAAGCAGAGCTTCTGCTGCACGCTGCATAGAACTCCCAATACTGATCACCGTGCCGCTATCTCCCAGTGCTTTGATCTCTTCAACCGTGATATTACCGCTTGCCAGTTTTCCCTGCCCTTCATCCAAATAGCCATCCAACGCAGTAGAGATATCAGGCAGCGCATACGTCTCAAACCCAAACAGCGAACAGATCTCTTTAAGTTTTTCCACTTCAATAGGCTGCATACTCACATGCGGCAACAAAACAATTTTATCTTTTTTACATATTGTGGCTGGTTCACACAACTGCTCGATCAATGACTGTGCAGTCAACGCCCAGCCGCTCTCCATACCACCCTCATAATCAGGTGTATTGACATAGCAGTAAGGGATCTCAACATGTGTCCCGACAGAACGTACATCATCCCCTTTGGTTTCTGTCAGTCCAGTCGTATGAAGTCCGATAAGTGAAGGTTTCATCTTCTTGTTTTTCTTGGTAATATTCTCTATCGCCATCAAAATAGAATAATCCCCGCCATCAAGGACAGCGGTTATATCACTCACAGATGTGTTATACATAGCGATAGGTTCATTAAAGTGTCTGGTATAAAATACTTTAGTAAATGAAGCACACCCCTGTGCCGAATGCATCAGCGGCAAACAATCTTTAACACCCATAAAAGCCAAAGCAGCACCCATAGGCTGCGAATGTCTGATAGGATTTACCTGAAGTGGTTTGTGCTCTGTTTTACTCAGCTTTATTTCCATAGCAACTCCTTATTAGCAGAGTGATTGCAAAAAGTATTCTAGAAAAGGCTACTAAAATGTTATTGAAATATTTTTTTATATTGATTAAATATCGATCATGGTTTATAAAAAAAGTCACATTATTGGTTAATAATTAATCAATAATGTGACTAAACTAATATAGTTTCTTGATCTTGATCAAGAAACTATGGTTTTTTTATTTTTATAATACTTTTTGTAGAAATATTTTTTAAAAGGAGGAAATATGTCTTTTTCAAACTCACTCGAGTTGTTGGCCTTTCATAACGTGGTTTATTCTATCTATGCATTTTTGATTATCGCAGTCATTGCATGGTTTGGATATAACCTCACACGATCGGAAAAAGCAAAACCGATCGTGAGAATTCCATTTTATGGATTTATCGCGTTTTTGGTAGCAGGAGGTGTTGGACACCATATCTTTACCTACAATGTTGTGCCTTGGGTTGCCGAGGATATCACACGTCATGATGCAAAACCAGATAAAACATATCATATTACGATTAAACAACATAAGTTTAATCTACCAGAAGAAAAAATGGTCATTGAGTGCGGCGAATCTGTTATGTTTGATGTAGTTAGTGAAGATTTAGTTTATGGTTTTGGTCTATTTAGAAAAGATAAAACGATGGTAACCCAGATGCAGGTCAATCCAGGAAGTAAAAACGATCTTTTATGGACATTTCATCATGATGGTATTTTTGACTTGATGTCCACAGAGTATTCAGGTCCTCGCGGTAATAG
>JANTGR010000161.1 GCA_024762875.1 Sulfurospirillum sp. | reverse complement strand
CTTAGCAAAGAGATACTCATGCAGCTGCTGCAAAGCGAGACATACTACGCCAACTATGTCTTTTCGCTTATCTCTGAAAATCTCTCTGGCCTTGTCAGCAAGATAGAGACGATCAAATTTGCTTCGGTCAAAGAGCGGCTGGAGGATTGGGTCTTTAGCCAGCCCTCACACCAGATCAAAACCACCCATGAAGAGATCGCCAAACAGCTGGGCACCAACCGACCATTTGTCAGTAAACTGCTCAAAGATATGGAAAATGTGGGCAAGATCAAACTTTCCAGAGGAGTGATAGAGATACTATGACAAATATCTACAACTACCACCGCTACACTGACTTTATTTCGACTTCTGGGCTGCCGGAAATAGAAGATTTTAAAACAATAAAAGAAGCAGGATTTGACATAATTGTCAGCCTCTCTATGCCAACCGACTCCAACATGATTGAGAACGAAGAGGCAATTCTGACCGATATGGGATTGCCTTATATGCATATACCCGTTGACTACTACGCTCCAAAAGTAAGAGACTTTGAAATATTTCGCATCTTTTTAGATGCATACAAAGCACATAAACTGTGGATACACTGTACCAAAAACTATCGTGTTTCTGTATTTCTCTATCTATATCACTTTTTAAAAACAGGTGAAGAGAAAAAAGAGCTTTTAAATATGTTTTGGACACCCAATGAAATATGGCAGACATTTATCCAAAAAATAAAAAAGGTATAGTATGACCCACCTTCGTCAAGAGATAGAAAAAATAATCTCTGTATCTGATAGAGAATGGAACTACATAGAGAGTCAGTTTTCATATCAATCATTGCCAAAAGGTGAAACCATACATCATGCAGGGGATATTTTTAGCAGTATTTATTATATTTTAGAAGGGGTAGCACGTTCATATGTCATTGATCTAAATGGAAAAGATTTTACTTGGCAGCTCTATTTTAGAGATGATCTCTCAGAAGCTAAAAACCATTTTATAGATGATAGTGTCAGTTACTATGAGCAAGCACCATCTATGCTCAACTTTGAAACTTTGGAACCCTGTAAATTTGCTGTTATCGATATCAGTGCACTTGATGCGCTGTTTGATACCAATAAAAAGTGGCAGTACCTAGCACGTATGTACAAACTCAAAAACCTCTACGCCCCAATGTACAAACGTTCGCTCTCTATCATGACAGAAGATGCAACCACACGTTATGAGAGACTGCTGGATGAACACCCAAATATCTTTGACAAAGTCAAAGCCTATCATGTCGCCTCCTATTTAGGTATCACACCCCAAACACTGAGTAAAATCCGAAAAAATGAATCTAGGTGAATGACACAACTTTTCTGATCTGCTATAGTTTCTCTAACTACAAAGGAGAGTATAATGAAGCTTTTTTATATGATTTTGGCGATTTTAGGATTGATACTGCCCTATACACAGTTTATCGGTTGGATAATGCAACATGGTCTGGATATCTCACTACTCATACAAGAGATTAACGCTTCAAAACTGAGCCTCTTTGCCTGGCTGGATGTAATTATCTCTGCCATAGTGCTGATAACATTTATCTGCTATGAAGGCAAGAAGACGAAGATAGAAAATCTCTGGATACCCATCGCCGGTACACTCTGTGTGGGTGTCTCGTTTGGACTCCCACTGTTTTTGTATATGAGAGAAATGGCAAAACAAAGAGGAGATGACCTATGAATCCCATCGCACTCTCAGCCGGTATCATCATCGCCCTTGCCATCCTGATTAGGTTCAAGCAGCGAGGATTGGAGAAGATGCGCTGGGTCTATCCGCTGCTGCTGGCAACATTTCCCCTCTACTATTTTGGATTCGCACTCTATGCCTTGGATCTTGAAGCCTTTTTCTATGAGGTGCTCATAGGGCTGCTCTTTTTTGCAATCGCCTATTTTGCATATACAGGAAATCATTATCACAGGCTTTGACTGCTGGGAATCGGATGCATCATGCACGCCATCTATGACTACTACCATGATGACCTTTTCATCAATCCCGGAACCCCTACTTGGTGGCCGGAGTTTTGCGGAAGTATCGATATCATCATCGGGGTATATATCATCTATCTGGCTCTTATGCTGGAAAAGAGAAAAAGTATCTCTTAAACTCATTATTTGCTCATTTATTTGCGTTAGTATTATCATGATAAAAATCAAGGAGTACAGTAATGAAACAGATTCTTCTTTTTTCTTTGCTATTCATGCTTAGTGCATGTAGTGTGAAAAGTGATATCAACACAACTGAGACAAATAGGACGATTGCCATGCAAACACAAGATAGTCAACACCTCATAAAACGAGGCACGGATGCACTTGTAAAAAACAGAACCGATCTGGCCGAAGCCTATTTTACCGATGCGCTTCAAAACATGCCCTGGTATCAGCGCTACTGGCCTTTTACGGCTACACTTCATTATCATCTGGCGACTACCTATATGAGAGTGGACGATTTTGCAAAAGCATCAGATGCCTATGATAAAGCAGCTGGCCCTTTTGGCATCAAATCTATGCAGGTGAGAAGCGAACAACTTAACCTCTTCAAAGACCAAAAAGTATATGAGATCGAAGGAGCCACAGAAGTACATCTGCCGTTTGTCGCACTTGATCCGCTTCCGGTGGTACAAGTCAGTGTAGAAGGCTCAAAACCTGTGAACTTTTTCATCGATACGGGAGGAGAAGAGATCATCCTTGATAAGGCATTCGCAAACACTTTGGATATAAAGATCATCGGTGAAATCGAAGGAGAGTATGCGGGAGCGAAAAAAGGGATAACTGGGTTTGGTAAAATCGATTCTCTGGCTCTTGGCGAAATGAGCGTACACCATATCCCCATCCAAACACTCGATCTAGCCCCTACCAACAAGCATATCTTTAAAGAGCTGGAAGTCAAAGGGGTCATCGGTACACGCTTTTTGATGCACTTTCTCTCTACCATCGACTACAAAAACCGGCAACTCACTCTAAAAACTGATAAAAAATATCAGCCCTCTGGGAATGCGGTCACCATACCATTCTCACTCTATGATACGCATCTGATATTTGCCGAAGGTGCGTTCAATGGTAAAAATGAAGGACTTTACTTTATCGATACCGGTCTGGCAGGGGCTGGGTTTCTCTCCTCTCAAAAGCTTTTAAAAGCTTCCAATGTAATGATGGACTGGAGCAAAGCCAAGATAGGTGCCGGAGGTGGTGGTGAAGCCAAAGCACTTGAAGTAGCAATCGATGAAGTGCGTCTTGGAAATGGAAAAAATAGTATTACCAAAAACAATCTAAAAGGGGTCGTATTTGAAGAGGATATATCCCTTTTCAAAGATTCACCACTGGGCTTTGAGGTCAAAGGACTGATCTCTCATGCGTTTTTCTTGGGGTATGCTGTGACCTTTGACTTTGAAAAGATGGTGTTGCATATTGAGCAAAAATAGATAAAATACAAAATAATAAATCAAATGAAATAGATGGAGTTCGATGCAAGCACCTGAAATAGATTTTTTATCCGTTGTCTACCTGATCGGTGCAGCCCAGGGGTTATTTCTCATCATCGCTCTTTTGGATAAAAAGATCGGTGCACACAAGGCCAACCGATATCTGGCATTTTTCCTGATGGTGTTTACGCTCTCTCTCATCGACGAGTTTTTGTTTCAGTCACGCTATCTGATACACTATCCCTATCTCATAGGGCTTGTCTGGCCGTTAGACTTTCTCTATGCCCCGCTCTTTTACTTTTATATTCGCACCCTGACATCGGTTGAATTTTCGTTTGAAAATAAAAAAGTCTTTTTGCATTTTCTGCCGTTTGTGGTCGGTATCGTGTCAGCGATGCCCACGTGGATGCTCGATCATGAGCAAAAGATTTTACTGCTCTATGACCCGACTTCCTTACCTCGTGAAGCCCTGTTTTGGGCGATCTCCTGTGATATGCTGGCAACGCTTTTAGCTGCACTGCAGA
>JANTGR010000160.1 GCA_024762875.1 Sulfurospirillum sp. | reverse complement strand
CGCTACCTTTGCGTGGACTTTCTGGATCTTCCATGAGCCATTTCAGCTCAATGTAGTGCTCACTGTTATCGCTGTTCGTTTGATCGCGTCAAGTGTGATCATGAAAGACTACTCACTATCCTGGAGTAAATCTACGCAAAAGACATTTTTGATCAAAAGTGTAGTTTACTTGACGGCATTTGCATTTTATATGCCTATCTTTTATGGGAAAATTTTTACTTACTTTTTTATCAGTGAACTCTTTGTCTACCTGTTCAGTATCAATCTCCTCATGTATAGCTACTATTACTATATCAACAGAAGCGATATAGAAAAAACAAAAAGCGTCGTCATCTACGGAGCAGGTAAAGCAGGGCTGAAACTCGAAGAGGAGTTCCGTAACAGCCGATACAAGATCAGATATTTTGTCGATGATGCCAAGGTACTGCACAACCGCAGTATCGATACCGTCAAAATCATCTCCAAACAGGACCTCAAGAAGAAGCTCAAGGGCCAAAAACTGGATCTTCTCGTCATCGCTATGCCTTCTGCACCCAAAGCGCGTATCAAAGAAGTCTATGAGAATCTTCAGGATTATTTTGACAAGATACAAGTCTTGCCTGCACTGGACCAGATCTTGGGCGACCAACCCTTTTCAGACCAGCTCAAAGAGATCTCTGTCGCAGACCTCCTCGCAAGACATCCGCAGGATTTGGACAAAGAGAAGATCTCGTCATTTATCAAAAACAAAACCATTCTGATCACAGGAGCCGGTGGCAGCATCGGAAGCGAACTTGTGCGGCAATGCATCAAGTTCAAAGCAAAACAACTGGTCCTCCTCGATCATAGCGAATACAATCTCTACCAGATCGAGCAGGAGATGGGAGAGAAAGCAGATATCGTCTGCGTGATGCAGTCGATCGTCAACAAAGCCCAGCTCCAAAAAACCTTTGAAGCCTATAAGCCACAGATCGTCATCCACGCTGCTGCCTACAAGCATGTCCCTATGGTGGAAGCCAATATCGAAGAAGCGATCCTCAACAATGTGGTCGGAACAAAAAACTCCATCGATGTATCGATAGAAAATGGCGTGGAAAAGTTTATCCTCATCAGTACAGACAAGGCAGTGCGCCCCACCAACGTCATGGGGGCAACCAAGAGGATCTGTGAACTCTATGCACAAAATGTCAATGCCAAAAAGACAGAGATCGTCGCGGTGCGCTTCGGGAATGTTTTGGGCAGCAGTGGCTCTGTGATCCCGAAGTTCAGAAGTCAAATCGAAAAAGGCCAGAATATCACCGTGACCCATCCCGATATCACCCGATACTTTATGCTGATACCCGAAGCCTGCGAGCTGGTACTGCAAGCGGGCGCCATAGGCAAAGGAGGTGAAATCTTCATTCTTGATATGGGTGGCCCCATCAAGATTGTCGACCTGGCACAAAAGATGATCGATCTGAGCGGCCGGGATGGCATAGAAATAGAATTTAAAGGACTGCGGCCCGGAGAGAAACTCTATGAAGAACTACTCATAGACGATAGCGATATGCATACCGAGTATGATTCCATTACCGTCGCCGCTCCCACGCATTATGAGATAGAACAACTCAACAGGGATATAGAAAAATTGCTTGAGAACAGAGAGAAGCTTGCGATGCTCAAAAAAATCGTACCGGAGTTCAATCATCAGAAAAATGCGTGAGCATTACGAGCAGTTTGATATATTTTTGAGCGCTTGTCAAGCATAAATGTGTCATAATGTACAATATTATAAATATATAAGGATATAAGAGAATGGAACAATCTAAGCATAATATACCAAGTGATGTCATCGACTTAAGGGAGCTTTTTGCCATACTTAAAAAAAGAAAGATATTGATATTTTCGCTGACTGCATTTTTGACTATTTTTGCCATTGTTTATGCTTTTTTTATTGCCAAACCTGTCTATGAGGTGAAAAGTATGATCGAAATAGGACAAATTTCAGAGAAAGGGATCTCGAAACCTATCGATGATATTAAAGATGTAAAAAACAAACTCTCTTATGAGTATCAAGTAAACCTAAGAGGTAAAAAAATTGAACTGCCCAGAGTAACAAGCATCTCTGTTCCCAAGGGCTCCAAAGGAATACTCTCATTGACTATACATGGATACAGCAATGAAGAAGCTACACAATATATCAGGACAGTAATAAAAAAAATAAAAAAACAGTATAAAGCAAAAACAAACGCATATATCTCGAATCAGAAGACATTAGTAAATATGGCCCAAAACGATATAGAAGAGAATAAGAAAGAGCTGCACAAAATGCAAAAAAATCTCGATGACTATAATCAAAGAATAATAGCCCTTAAGAGTGAAGATGCTGCACTTGCAGGCATTTATGCACTACAGATAAGTCAAAAACAGAGTGATTTGCAAGAACTAAGAAAATATATTTCCGAATTAACGCTTAAAAAAGAAGAATTAAAACTCTCGCTCACGCCGCTTATGATGAAGCCAACTCAAACTGTAGGAGAGACCGAAATACTGGATCATCCCATCAAGCCTAAAAAGAAACTTATTATAGTCATCGCATTCATTGTTGGTCTGACACTTTCAGTCTTTTTGGCATTCTTTCTGGAGTTTGTTGGCAATATAAAAAAAGAATGCTAAAATACTTCCATGTATTTTCAACAAAACTATATATTGTTTCCGACTTTGATTCTTGCGGCGCTAGGATCAAAATTATTCTATGGGCATTGGTTTTTTTTTATTTTCATCTCATTGTTTATAGTTGACTGGAAAAAAGTTTTATCAAAAGAAATCTTTCTATTGGTATTTTTTCTATTATCTCTATACGGTGCGTACTTTTATGAGCACAAGGAAATTATCCATAATACTAATCAAATAGTAAATATTTTTGCTGAAATTGCAATGATATCTATCTCCTACTTGCTAGGAACGAAGATACAGAGAGGGCTTTCTCCAAAAAACCTATCGGTCGAAAGACAACTTTTTTATCTACTGTATAGTTTTTTTATTGCATATACTTTAGTGATTCTGTACAGCTATATCATGCTTCCTCAAGATCATCCGCTAACAACAACTGGCATGCATATCATTATGGATCCAGGTAGCCAAAATTATGATGGAAAAGTAATCTCAACACATATTGCATACAATCTGTCGTTAATGGTAATGCTGATACCATTTTTGATATTCTTCTTTAAATCATTTAAAGACAGGCATTTTACAATTACGGAAAAACTCTTTCTTGGGATGCTGGCATTGACGTCATTAATCTTGGCAATTCAAATGGGCAGACGATTAGCTATACTATTGTTGATCATTACATCTATATATATGAGTATTATAGTTCTAGTAAAAATCACTAGAAGATTTAATCTTTATCAAATTATTTTTACTATAATAAGTATAATTATATTATTTGGGATAATTTATTATGTTGTAACGGATTCTGCTATCAATGGTACAATGAGAAATCGTGGTTTCGCTGATTCGAGATATAAATTTTGGCTACTTGGCTTACAGTGCATGATGAAACACCCCTGGGGTGGTGGTGACTTAATACCTCTTATAAAAAGCGTAAATCCCCGTGCACATAATACTTGGATAGATATCGGTAAAAGTTATGGCATTCTTGCTTTTGTCAGCTCTATAATATTTTTCTTATATCATTTAAAATACTTTTTTTTCATTATAGTTAATGAAAAAATAAGCTTATTCATGAAGAATCTTATCCTTATCATCACACTTGGTCTCTTTGCAAATATGATGGTTGAACCAATTTTTCATACTTCTAAATCATATTTTTTTTATATCATATTTTTTATGGGTTTTTTGAAGTACTATGCAGAGCTTTTTGAAAACAATTCACTAGAAGAAAAGATAAAATGATATCATCACTCAAAAACAGATCCAAACAAATCAGCAGAAGCGTCATCATCTCTCTGAAATACCGTATCGATGCCAATCCAAAGCTCAAAGAGCAGATCG
>JANTGR010000159.1 GCA_024762875.1 Sulfurospirillum sp. | reverse complement strand
ATAGATTTTATCACTATTAATTCAACCGATTTTATCATAGAATATACCAGTGACCCGACAAAGGCACATGTCATTGTCAACCGAGAGCTCAATGCCAAAGCACATGCAGACTATGATCTCACAGCAATCGCCTATAATGAGTCGGGAACTGATGATGCTAAAGTATTGATTCATGTTGATGATATTTCGACAGAAGCACCGCTTATGCAGCCGTTGCTTACAGCAGTTGATGAAAATTCACCTGCAAATACACTGGTAGGCAGTGTAAACTTTAAAACTACAGGTGACAGCCGTATTGATGGCAATAGTATCAAACTATATGAAGAAGATGGCGTTACACCACATAGCGGACCATTTATCGCTTCCTTCAATCCTATCACTGAACTGATCAATATCTATGTGAAACCAGGTTATGACCCTGATAAGCTAGACTATGAATTAGTCAAACAATACAGCCTGAAAGTAGAAGCTTCCAATCAGGCAGGCAGTGCCAAATGCTGTGTCTTTATACGTATCAATGATGTAGATGAAGATGCACCGATTTTTATCAGTGATGAGCCGGTGACCAAGATCATACCTGAAAATGAGAGCCATGTTGGTCATTTTGCTGCAACAGATGCTACCTTGCCGGTGCATTTTACCATTGCAGGGGGAGAAGATGCGGATAAATTTATCGTGACACAAGTCGATAATCAATCCTTTGATCTAGACTTTAATGCCAGTGCATTTGTAGATGGTGCACCAGATTTTGAGAGCCAAACAGATCATGATGGTAACAATGAATACATCGTCAATGTCAAAGGTACAGACAGTACAAGCCAACACTACAACAAAACCATAGCTTACCATGTCAATATCAAAAATGTCGTGGAAGACATACCTGTCATTGCACCTAAATCTTATGCCATTGACCCATATGCTACTCCGGTTGCAACGATTGTTTTGACCAATGAACCACTGGATGGCGAGGTAACCTATGCCATCATCAAAGCCACTGATTCAAGCGGGAATGATGCCACTGGTTTATTTCACGTAAGAAGCTCAAAAAGCAATTTAATTGAAAGATCCAGTAGTTTAACGCCGGGAGAAACATATTTGATACAAGTATCTGCTTCTACGGATGCCGGAACAGGTATTGGATTTATTCAGGTACACATCAACTAATACACCAAGGTCCTATTGCAGATAACAATCTGCAATAGGCATACATCACTGAGAGATCGTAGGCATAAAAGCCTTTGTACTCACCCTCACCCGCTCTCCAATCTTTAGTTTGTCAGCTTCGCTTTGTGCGATTACCACCTCTACCAACTGCTGGGCTATCGCAACAATCGCCACATAAATCACATCTACTTTTACGATATCCAGCAATTCCCCTTCAAAAGAAAATTTTTGCGAACCTGATGTTTGCAGCAGTACCTCTTTGGGTGTACCTTCACGAATCACTTGACCTCTGTTTAAAACCACAACTCTGTTGGCCAGACGATATATCTCACTGGGATCATGACTCACCATGATCGTCATGGTACCAAACTCTTTGTGCAGTGTCAATATCTCATTTTGCAGTTTGGTGCGCATATCAGGATCGAGTGCAGACAGGGGCTCATCCATCAATAACACTTTTGGTCTGTTCATCATCGCCCTACATAGCGAAACTCTCTGCTTCTGTCCACCACTGAGGCTTGTGGGAAGCCTCTTTTTGAATGCCTCAAGCTCTGTGAGTTGCAGTAGATGATCTGCCAGGGATTGGTCTTTTTGCACAAAGAGCAGATTCTCTTCTACACTCATGTTGGCAAAGAGCCCATAGTCCTGAAAAACAAAACCAATACCTCTTTTTTGCACAGCCAGAGATTTTTTACCATCCAGCCACATCTCACCGCCGACAGTGATCTTTCCTGCTGCTTTTTCCAGTCCGGCTATGATTCTAAGCAGTGTTGTTTTACCGCTGCCGCTTTGGCCTGCAAGTGCTAAAAACTCATCATCTTTGACCGCAAGATCAACAGCCAAATCCATCTTTCCTGTTGCCCCGTGGAGACTTTTGGTGATTTCGATTTGCATCATGAGCCAAAAGCTCCTATCTTTTTATGTTGCTTCTGGTTAAAGATATAAACACCCAACAATACCAAAAAACTGATAGCTATCATGATAGCACTATAGATGTGTGCTCTATCATAGTCCATCGTCTCCACCATTTCATAAATAGCCACCGAAGCCACTTTAGTTTCACCAGGGATACTCCCGCCAACCATCAAAACCACACCAAACTCACCCACCGTATGGGCGAATGTCACGATCACTGCTGTCATCAAAGAGGGCTTGATATTTGGCAGTGCTACTCTAAATAGTGTTACCAGCTTGCTTTTTCCACTGATATAACTGGCTTCTATCATATTTTTTTGCAGACTTTCAAATCCACTCTGCAGGGGCTGGAGCATAAAAGGAAAACTATAGAGCATACTCGCAACCACCAATCCACTAAAACTAAAAACCAAATTCACATCAAATACCCTATCAAAAAAAGCACCTATCGGCGAGTTTTGAGACAGTAATACCAAAATGTAAAAACCTAAAACGGATGGCGGTAAAACGATCGGCAAGGCACTCAATGCTTCCAAAAACGGCTTGGCTTTTGACTTGGTCTGGGAGAGATACCAAGCCAGCGGCAGACTGATAACAAAGAGGACAAAAGTCGTGATAAACGCCAACTTGAATGAGAGTAAAAAAGGTCCAAACTCCATCCCCTTCAATATCTCAATCATTGCCTATCACCTTCTCAATGGAAATCTCACTGGCTTTTATAAAAACAGTCACTTCCTCACCGCTGTGCAGATCCATCTTGCGTGAAGCATCAGCCGTGATCACTGATTCTAGCAGCGTGTCTGCAAAAAGTAGTTTGATACTGCTTAAGAGTACTCCATCTTCGATCGATTTTATCGTTACTCTGAGTTGATTTGAGTAACTCACTTCTCCGCTGAATGCTTTTGCTATCGCGATATGTGATGGCTTGATGACAAGCTGTACTTTGGTACCGATGGTGATTTGTGGATCTAAGTCTAAACTCATCATCGTTAAAGTCTGGCCATGAAACTCAAACTTGACGATATGCAGACTTCCCCTGTGCTCTATCTGCGATACAGCAGCGACCAAATGGCTCATGGCAGCAAATATCCAAAATGAGACAATACTGTTTTGGCTTTTCGACTAAACATAAAAGCATAAAATGCAGCCACTTCAGCATCCTTCTCACCCTTTTTGAGGATAACGATCCCCTGATTGATAGGTTGATAGAGTGCAGGATCAACTTCTGCCCAGTTGACTCCTTTAAGGTAGCCTGCCATTTTGGGGCTAAAGAGTGCAGATTTGGCAACCAAGCCTATATCCGCTGCTTTTAGTGTAAAAGCAACAGTCTGGGAAATCGACTCACCCTTCACAAACTTGGCTGCAACAGCCTCATAAATACCACTTTTTTGCATCGCATCAACCGCTGCCTTGCCATAAGGTGCAGTGATGGGGTTTGCAATGGCGATTTTATGGATATTGGATGCTTTCAGCAGCTGCATCCCCTGTGTGAAATCACGTTTTTGACTACTCAGATAGACTAAACTTCCCTGCGCATATACAAGCGGTTTGGTAATAGCCACTCTATCATGATAGAGTGCTTTGGGATACTGCATATCTGCAGACATCAAAAGCTGATACGGAGCGCCGTTTTTGATTTGGGCTGTGAGTTTGCCGCTGCCACCGAGAATGACCTGTACCTTTGTATCCGGGTAGAGTTTGTTAAATTCTTTTTTCAAATCTGGCATGACATAGCTTAGATTAGCAGCAACAGCGATATTGATCGTGCCTGAAAAGAGAGAGGTACCCCAAAGTGTCATGATAAATAAAAACTTTTTCAACCACGCCCCTTTAAAGATAGTGCATAGATACAAAATGCTCTATCATGATATGATCATTTTTATGTAAAATGTTATCGTAATAAAATAATATGCAGCT
>JANTGR010000158.1 GCA_024762875.1 Sulfurospirillum sp. | reverse complement strand
ATCCTCCTCTCGAGCACCAAATGTAGCACGTGATAAAAATGAAGAAGCTTCTTCTTTTGAAGATACCTTGGTCACTAAGCTAACAACTGTTCCTGTTTCCTTGACAGTAATATTGACAGTGGCGGGAGAGGAATCAACCGTACCGTCATTCACTTTAAATGTAAAACTATCACTCCCGACATAATTATTTGCTGGAGTATAGGTACGTGTTGCTCCACTGCCGCTTAAACTTCCGTGTGTGGGATTTGTCACAATGGTATAGGTCAATGAATCACCATCTGGGTCATTCCCTGTCAATGTGATACTTTTTGGAGTATTTTTATCGGTGCTGACATTTTGAGTATCGGCTGTCGGTACTTTATTTGATACCGTTGTTTCCTTGATGGTTTCTTTGAGATGGGTTATAGCATTCTCTTTGGAAATAAAAGTTTTATCAAGATCATTTAGCAAAATCTCTGTTTCATTTTCACTAAGGTCAGAGAGTATCCTCTTTGTAGTTAACTTTTTTGGTATTGTAGAATCGATCTTAATCATTTGATCTATATTTCCATCATCATCCAAAGATTGTAAAAATCTAGCCAATTTAACTACCTCAATATCTGTAAAGTTATCTCGGGATTTTCCAAGTAGATCCTGAGGATATACTTTACCATCTGGAGTAAATTTATTTAATTGACCGATAACAAGTTGACCTACCTTAAAAACTACAGGCAACACTCTACACTCAAATAAACCACTATTATCAGTAACATTGTTGACTGCTCCACATTCATAACCAAGTCCGCTGACTGGAGAATCGATAACATACCCTTTTGTTAATTTTTCAGGTATGGGCGGCTCGCTTGAATCAAAACACCCATTCAGCATAAACATTATTGCTATCAGCATAGGCATAAAACCAACATTATATTTTTTCATTTTTTACTCCTTTATTGAGTTAACCTATATATACACTAAGTTTCAACTTTTCATAAACCAGAATCCATTGTTTTGAAAAGCAGCACGGTTAGGAAATATTTTATCAAGTTCATCTTCAGTTGCTCCGAACCATTTGACAATAGGCGAGAGATACTGTTCTACTGAGGTAGTAGGGATGACTCTGTTGGAAGTGGCATCAGGAGAATCTTTTTTGATCTGAGGCATTTTTCCATAGATATCTCCCCCTTTGACAGCACCTCCCATCACAAAGGCATGCCCACCCCACCCATGATCTGTACCTGAATCATTGGGTGTAAGAGACCTGCCGAAATCGGAAATAGTCAATGTAGTCACATTATTATGCAATCCCAATTGTGTAAGTGTTTCATAAAAAGCACCCAGTGACTGACTCAAAGCTTTTGTCAATGTACCATGTGTGGCAATTTGGCCAGAATGTGTATCCCAGCCATGATGATTGACAAAAAATATCTGTCTTTTAGGGCTACCTGGAAAGTTATCCTTTTTTTTCAAAAGTTTTGCCACCAATTGTAATTGCTGTTCGACGGGTGTTCCTGTTGGATGAGGATTCACTATACCACTAAATGCTGTAAAGTCATCGACCTTATCGGTAAAGCCAGAGCTGATCAGTTTGTCTACAAGATCTATCTCATTCTTTCTTTTACCTGCAAAAGTTCTAAGAAGCTTATTTTCTCCTGTACTATCTTGTATTACAAGATCTGCATAAACCTTTCCTACGATACCACCTCCACTTTCAGGTCCAAAACCATATGTTGTGATTGTATCGGTACTGACTGTCTCTTTTCTAAATGGGTAAGCATCAGCGATACCGCCTGATTGCATATGATTTGCTCCTGCCACGGTGATATTAAAAAATTGGTTTGGCGCGGGATAAAACTGATCTCCCGCTCTTGCAGCCCAACCGGTAGGTGTAACCGCTGTCGCATTGCCGGCACTCATCCAAAGCGCTCTTTGGGTATTGTGAGCATAAAGTTGCTGCGGTAACGGCTTCCTTTGTTTTTCTACATCATCTTTGGTTACTGGCTCTACCAATGTCCCCACATTTGCAATGATGGCTAGATTTTGGTCATTGTAAAGTTTTTGCATTTCTGACATATTCGGATGCATGCCATAAATGATACCGTCATCATATGTTTGAGGAACATTCAAGGACAACAAACCGTTTTTTGCCAACTCTATACCCGCTCTGACCGCTTTATACCTGTCATAAGCTTCATCACTCTTGGGTACTATCATATTAAAAGCGTCATTTCCACCTTCTAGCAATACAACAACTAAAGCTTTATAATCTCCACTGATTGTAGCTGCTTCCAGCGTTTGCAATGATCCTAAAAGTGACATCAAGGGGGAGACACTCACCGCGCTTGCCAATGTTGTTTTTAGAAAATCTCTTCTATTGAATGTATTTTTTTTCATTTTCTCTCCTATCGCTGTACTGCATAATCAGCTGAAGTCATCACTAAAGCAACAAGGTAATGGGCTAATTTTTGACTCTCTATAGTTTGATTATCTTGTAAAAATTTTTTAAGAGTTGATTTTGTTTTATCAGACATATTCCCACCTAAGAGTATAAGATCCAGACGATTCAGTAACGCATCGTAATTTTTCTTCTGCAAAAGATCTTCTTCTACACTTAGGCCCAACTCAGCTGTAACATCGTAATAAGAAGGTATATTGATTAAACTCATTAAAACTTTATGTAATCCATCTATACCAAGTATCTGAAACTCAGGTGCAACCAATCCCTCCTTTTTGAGTTCATAAGGACCATCTTCAGGAGTAAAATAATTAAAAACCGTCAAAGCTTCAAGTGGTGCTTTCTGCTGTAAATATTGGAGAAGATCGTTCTTGTATCCAAAATGAAATGTATCATATCGATATCTATTATCTACATCATGAGGTTTTTTTGTTGCATGAAAGGCACGCCATAGGTGAGATATACATAAAAGCGGCTCCCGTACTTTTCCAAATGTCGCAGGGTTGTTTTGATATCCATACATCGCTTCAGGATCCAGCAACACAGCTTTGATGACTGCTTTCATATCCCCTCGAATACCATGACCGTTATCGTTAAAAGTGGATGCCACATGATTGATATACTCAGGAGAAGGATTACTTGTAACCAGTCTTTGAATTAATCTTTTTGCAATGAAAGGACCGACATTTGGATGCCCAAAAAGTATATCCAAAGCAGATTTCAAATCCTCTCGTGTATTTTGCCCGGATGGTATCGTATGCCCCAATATATGTTTCTCGCTAGTATCATGGTTTCCTTCAAAGGGTATCATGGGTTTTATCCTTCCCTCATGTGCTCCCCTCATAGCTGTGGCATTCGCTTCGCTTTTCAAAGGATAATCTGAATCAGCCACCCATCCCGTAAAAACTTTTGCCATCTCCTGTACATCTTTTTGCGTATATGTTGCAAGAGGAATACCTTTAGCGTCTTTTTTTTGGGAACCATCTATATAGAGTTGATAGAGTCCCACTGTAAATAGCTGCATCACTTCACGTGCATAGTTTTCATCAGGATGATTTCCTATGGCCGGATCAGCCTTTCGATTGTCCATATAGCTGAGATATTTTCCCATCATCGGGCTCAATGTGACATCTTCAAGCAGTGTTCTAAAATTTGCAAAAGTATCTTTTACCAGAATGTCATAATAGGCCACCCTTGCATCTGGATAATTGAGAAAAAATCCATATTTGGAAACAACCATGATTTCACTCAATGCAAATGCAACTCTTTGCCGCAGCTGATCATTACCATTGACTACAATATCCCACCAAGCATCTCGTTGGACATAACCAAGTGTTAAACGAATACCCTTGGCTCCCCAATCTTCGGGTGCATCTTTTAAATCTTTGGTGCCGCTTATTCCTTTTAAATGATCCTCCATCCATGCGAGATGGTAAGAAGGTGTTTGATTAAATTGGTCGTCTATCCATGTACTATAATTTTTATTTGCAAACAATGCATCAATATCCTCCTCTCGAGCACCAAATGTAGCACGTGATAAAAATGAAGAAGCTTCTTCTTTTGAAGATACCTTGGTCACTAAGCTAACAACTGTTCCTGTT
>JANTGR010000157.1 GCA_024762875.1 Sulfurospirillum sp. | reverse complement strand
CCAGTGGCTGGTTTTTTCTTCAGTGCTGTTTTAGTGACTATTTTCACTAAAGGCAAAGACTAAAAAAAGTGCGGGATTTGCAAAAAAGAAAAAGAAACAGCCTGAAATACTACCGTAATTTATATCCTATTCCATGGATTGCTTCAATATATCCTTTTTCATTAGTGGGATCTATTTTTTTCTTCAAGCGATTGATAGTGACATTCACTGTTCGTTTTTGTTTGAGCTCTTCATCACCCCATACTTGACGCAGCAGATAGTCCCTTTCCAGAATTTTATTTTTGTGCTCGATAAAAAAGGATAACAAGTTGAATTCCAGCTTGGTTAAATTGATATCTTTATTAGAAATATAACATTTTCTGTTGTCAACATCTATCATGATATCACGAAATGTCAATCTTTGACATGTATGCATTCTATTGGTTCTATTGATAATAGCTTTGATTCTAAATATAAGTTCTTTGATATTGTACGGTTTGCGCAAATAATCATCACCACCACTCAAAAAGCCCTCTTCTATCTCTGCATCACTCACCTTCGCGCTGACAAAAATAACCGGGATATAGATCCCTCTGTCACGCAGATAACGTACATAGTCACATCCGTCTATATCTGGAAGTTTTCTGTCAATCACCATTAAATCGACACCATCAAGGCTCTTTTCAACACCTTTGGTAGAACTAAATCCCAGAACTTTAAAACCCTCTTTTTCAAGATGATACGTTTCTAGCTCCAGTAATTCAGAATCATCTTCGACGATTAAGATCGTCGCAAGTGGTTGTATATTAGTCAAAGCTTATACCTTAATACTTTATATCAAATTTCAAAGAAAATGAACGCCCGGGTTTGAAAGTCTGTGTTGTTAAATCTCCTTGTGTAAACTCCATGGTACTATCAAGAAGATTGCTAGCTTTAAAAGAGACATAATAGTTCAAAAGGCTATCTTCATTGCCATAAACATGCCATTTTGTCACAAAGTCAAGTTTTGAAAAAGGCTGCAGATAGATATCTTTATTGCCATCTGTACCTAAAGAGTCTATACTCTCTCCTATCTCGTTATATAAAAGCAGTGCACTGTCGCCAGTATCTGGATTGTCATAACCTAGTGAAAAATTGACGACATAAGGGGATTGACCCTGCATCGCCCGGTCTGTCGTTGTCAATCGTTTTGTAAAATACGGAAAAGCATCTCTATCGATGGTGATATTCGAACTAATCCACGCATAGTTTGTCGTAAAAAGTAAGTTTTCCCATCTCTCACCCAGGAAACCAAAACGCTTTCTAAGATCCAATTCCACACCAAAACTGGTTGCAGATTTGGCATTGGTGTAAGATTGTTCCATCTCATTACCCTGCGCATCATTCTTGCGTACTACTTTTTCAATTGGATTTTCAAAATTTTTACCAAAAAGTGCTACTGAGAAAAGCTCATCCGCACTTGGATACCATTCATACTTCAAATCCAGATGCGTAATCGCTGTTGATTTTAAATCAGGATTACCAAAAACGATATTTTCAGTGATGGGGTCTTTGTACCTATTTGGACTAAACTCACGAAAATCGGGTCTGGTCAGTGTTCTGGCAGCAGATGTTCTAAGCTGCATCCTGTCATCATCAAATCGATATGTCAGTCCAAGACCCGGCAAGATATCTGTGGTTTCCAAAGGATCATACGGTTTGCCTGTTTTTGCATCGGTTAATTGTTGTGAAGAATTCTCATAGCGTGCAGAAGCAATCAGATCAAGATTGTGCGTGATCGAGTATAGCTGAGACAGATAAAAGGCATGGACATCTTGCTTGGCATTATATGAATCCGAGTCTTGATATGCCGGTTCAAAGAGCACATCTCCCTTATCGGCATTGGCATAAATGTTATCCATAGGTTTGGTGAGATCTATACCTGTGATAGAACCGGATTTATCCCCAATCTTAAATCTACGACTGTCAAAATCTCTGGTTTTATTATAGATAAAAACACCTGCTTTGGTGTAGTTGTCATTGCCCTTGTGTTTGAAAGGAAGTGTAAAATCAGCACGATAGTTATCGACTTTGTCATTGAGTATAAAATAATAATACCATGTTTTCTGCACCCACCTCAAACCTGCTGTCTGGTGCAGGTAGTTACTCTCAACCGTACCTGGTTCATCACGACTAGCTTCGGCATGTTCTACAGCCCAATTTATCTTAAGATTGTCCAAATATCCATCTTCTTTTTTGGCAAAAAGGATATTGCTTTCACCGCTGAGTTGATGTGTTGAAACTTTTTTCTCAACATACTCATAATATGTTTTATCTCTGTCTTCTGTATCTGCGAGATAGTGGATTTTTGCCAATGTACTGGTATCTTTAATATCGTCGATAAGAAAGTAACTGTATTTAAGACTGTGATGTTTACGATAGTTTAATCCCATGTTAAACATAAGACCTTTTTGACTCCTGAGAGATGTTTGGTCAGCAGTGGTTTTTGAATCTGTAAAAACTCTTCTTGCATTGAGATCATAGATATGTTTTTGATACTCTTTTTGTGTACTATCTGCACTGCTTTTATAAAACATCGTAGCAGAAGCACCTGCTCTAAGATCATCCGTTACATCATAGGTATCCCCCAAAGCAAATCCTATACTTGTCCCTATCGGTAAAGATTGGCTATCGTGATTTAAAGAACGGTATGTAAGGACATCATTGGTAAGTTTGTGATCATTTCTATCATCAAAATTTGTACCGCCTTCACTGGCTTTGATGACAGATGATGGCAAAGCTTTTTCGTTGTCTTTATTGTACATGACATTTTCACCGGTAGATGAGTTACCGCTTAGCCCAAAGCTTAGTTTTGCAAAAGGCTTTTTAGGGATGTCTTTACTCTCTATCAGTACCGTACCGCCGCCAAAAGTGCCTGGGATATCACCCGTAAATGCTTTTTGAATGGTCATACTTTTGATAACAGAAGTTGGAAAGATATCCAGAGGAACCACCCTTTTTGTCGGTTCGGGAGAAGGCAGATGCAGACCATTGAACATCACGGTAGAGTATCGATCCCCTAGTCCTCTTACATAGACATATTTTCCACCTACGATGGTGATACCGCTGACCCTCTTAAGAGCGGATGCAGCACTGGAATCACCACTTTTGGTAAACTGTTCACTTCCCAAGACATTTCCTACCACATCGTTTTTCTTCTCTGTCATGATAACATCTGAAACAGAACCTTCTATCTTTGGTGCAAGGACGACAAATTCTTCCAGTTCCATACTCGCAGGTGTCAATTTGATGGTTTTTGAAACGCTTTGATCTTTATCAACCGTGATACCGTTGATCGTTTGGGCGCTATAAGCAGAGTGCACTACGGAGATACTTACTTCTGTACCGGATGGTATCTTGGCTGAAAAACGACCACTAGCATCAGTTCTGGTATCGATAGATGTGCCTCTTACAAAGATTCTGGCTCCTTCTATAGGCTTAGAGCCTTGTGACGATACGATACGACCTACCAGTGTTCCAAATCCGGAGGATTTTATCTTTTTACTGTTGTTGTTTTCCAGACTTTTAACAGGTGTATCGACATTTGCCCGCTCTCCGCTCTCTGAGAATGTAGCGATGATTTGTGTATCTTTCCCTTCTATCACTTTTGCATTTTTTTTGATGAAACCCAGATTGATACCGGCACGATTTTTGCCGATGATTTGCACCTGATGCCCGCCAACAGGTAATCTTATATGCGCAAATCCGTCATAATCAGTTCTGAGTTTATGTTTTCCGTCTATTTCAACTTCATTATTATAAAGAGGTTTTCCATCACTAAAGACGATCACCGAAAGTGTTCCTTTTTTGACAGCAGGCGCACAAAAGCCAATACCCTGTAACAATAATCCTATGATAAATATCTTCAATATTGACTTCATTTAGATGCATCCCTCACTATTTTTCTTGCATTTTTCTATATTTTTACGAATGATGGTTGCCTTTGAAAAGAGTTCATTGTCTTTGATCTTTTTGAGATGTTTTTCAGCATCATCATAATCTTTGACAACATAGTAGGCATATGC
>JANTGR010000156.1 GCA_024762875.1 Sulfurospirillum sp. | reverse complement strand
AACGATGGCAATATCACCACGCAAATCGTCAATCAAGCATTTACACTCACGATATCAGCCTATGATGAAACCGCAAAAACACCGGTTTCCGGTGTCAATATCACCAAGGTAGATCTGATACAAACAGACGGTACTTTGCTGTCAAATCTATTCAATGCCAATCAAACAACAGATAGCAATGGTATGACAACCATTACAGCCAAAGTATCCTCAGCCTACAAAATTGCAACCATAAAAATCTATGGTGATTACAACGGTACGACCTACAGCAGCATTTCGACTGATGTGTTTGCGATCAGACCGGATAGATTTTCTATTACGCCACTGGCCGTGGGAAAAGCAGGAGAAGGTGTATCTTTTCATGTGAAAGCAAAAACATATGGGAGCAATGATGCAAGCACGGGATACAACGAAACTGAAGGAAGTTCGTTTGCACTTACTTTAGAAGAGAAAAAAGCAGGTTGTATTACAGGGAGTAAAACGATAGCCAATCCACACTTTGTGGATGGTGTGATAGATACGACATTGACATATGATGAAGTAGGAGCAGTAGATATCAATATCTCTGAAACACTGCATCATGAGTTTGCTCTTGTGGATGAAAATGATACAGCCCCGAGTGATAGACTTATCAGTGCTGATAGTGTTGAAGCGCATTTTACACCAAGTAAACTGGTACTTCTATCTTCGAGTATCAGTGAACATGAGGCAGGATTTACCTATTATGCCGAGGGGAGTGATACGAAAGATGTTGGTGTAGCGGTACAAACAACCATACAGGCACAAACACTGACAGGCACACCTACACAAAATTATAGCGGGACATGTTATGCCAAGGATAATAATCTCACAATAAACTATAATACAACAGGTACTGTCAGTGATAAAGTAGTGACATGGTATGATGTAAACAATGCTATCAAATCACCTGCATCCACAGCCTTGCAAAACAATGGTACTATCACTTTTCCTCTCTCGGATTCAAACTTTACATCAGGTTCTGCGGCAGTTTTTATGAAGTTTAACGTAGGACGTTCTGTCACCCATGCAATGGAGCCATTTGTATTAAATCTATCAACGATGCGTGTCAATGACAGTGATGGTGTGGTTAGTACAACATTATCGGTCAATAAAGCGTTAAAGTTTTATTATGCAAGGATGCATGTGCCTGATTTTTACAGTATCACAGGAAAAACTTTTACGGCACCTGTTTACTATGAAGTCTATTGTAAAAATTGTAATCACAGTATCTTTACGCTGGCAAACAATAAAGAGAGTGTCGATAGTATCAACTGGTATATCATCACAAACAGTGATGCCATCAGTGGCCTGACAGATGCCCAAAGTGCCTATGGTAATATCGTACAGGGAAGCAGCAAAAATAGTATCAGTTTACAGGTAGATAAACTTCCAAATCGCGATATCGTATCCTATAAGCCTTCTCCATGGCTGTTATATAACCAATTTAGTACGACCAATCCGCGCCAGAAGTTTAAAGTCTCTTTTACATCTTCTGCTAACTGGGCAGGAAGAGGGAAAGAAGGAAAAACAGTAGATACGAACCTCAATAAACGGAGCTTAAACAAAATTGACTGGTGATACAGATATCATGATAGAAGCAAAGCAAGCTTCTATCATCTTTTTTTGGCTAGAATGGCTGTTATGAAAACAGTATTGACAATTTTACTTTTTGTTTTGGGCGCTTTACTGCTGTATCGTGAAAAGATGGTGCATCAGCCTGAAGAGATACACCCCTCTTTAGCAGTCAGCAAGTCAGCTTATCAAAATGAAATCATCGTTAGAACCATCAACAATCTGCATACATCAGAAGATGTTGACAGACTTATCACACGCTGTAAAGCACATCATATCTCTATCATCTCCGTAGCATTTAAACAGGATGAAGATGATGAGATCGCATCAGGTGAGCTCTTTTATCCCAGCCGTATTGCAACAGTTGCCAAGGGGTATGAAAAGAAGGATATCCTCAAAGAGTTGATACAAAAAGCACACCGGCATGCTATCATGATAAAGGCTTGGATACCGCAGTTTCATGATCAGGTCGCCTACAAAAAAGATCCCAGCTGGGGCATGATGGCCTATCATGATAAGCATATCGTCTCTGTACATCAAAAAGACGGGGAATACTTCGTCAATCCTCTGCATAAAGAGGTACAGGACTATGAACGCTCCATCATCAAAGAGATCGTTTCGCGCTACGATATAGACGGGGTAGTCTTAGACTGGATTCGTTTTGATGACTATGCTATGGATTTGAGTGATTATACCCGGGCAAAATTTCACAAAAAATACGGCTATGATCCTCTGAGCATAGACTTTGAAAAGGAGAGTGAAAAACGTCGTGAGTGGAACCGTTTTCGTACCCAGGAGATCGCCGCCTATATCCACCAGGTAGCTATCATGATAAAAGCACTCAAACCGACAGTACAATTGGGAGTGTATGTACTTTCTCCCGAGTGGCGTGAAGTGGGGCAGGATCCCGCTCTATTTTATAAAGATATAGATTTTATATCACCTATGTGTTACTATGATGACTGGGAGTATCCGGTGGATTGGATCTATGGACCGCGAGAAGATGCTATCTTGCTGGTGACAAAACAAAAAATTCATGGACGCGCGATAGTACCTGTTTTTGATGTCGATTGGACAAAAGAGGTCTATGCTGATATCTTTGAACATTTGAAAAAAAGTTATCCCAAGATAGATACCGTGTCATGGTTTCTCTACGGCAAGTGGGATGAAAGTGCATTTGTTGTGCGGTAATCAAAGTATCTATCATGATAAATAAGTTAAAATATGCCTAAAGGAACTGTATGCTCAATGTCGTTTTAGTCACACCCAATATCCCCCAAAACACTGGTGCTATCGGGCGTATCTGTGTCAACACCGATACCCGTTTGCATCTCATCAAACCACTCTCTTTTGATATCGATGAAAAGGCCGTACGGCGTGCGGGATTGGATTATTGGAAGTTACTGGACTTAAAAGTCTGGGAGAGTTTGGAAGAATTTTTAGCTTATCATGACAAGGATAAAGAGCGTTTTTTCTTTGCGACTACCAAGACGGATAAACCGTACTTTGAACAGACATTTCAAGATGGGGATTTTCTCTTTTTTGGTTCTGAAACAGAGGGCTTGCCGATGGCGTTGATGCAGACAAACCCCAGCCATATGCTCACTATCCCTATGGGGGAAAATGGCAGAAGCCTCAACCAGGCTGTTGCGGTAGGGATCGTGCTGTATGATGCTATCAGACAAAATTTTTCAAAGGGGATTTTATGAAACATATCAAAAAACTGATCCAGGGAAGCCACAAGTTTCAAGACAAAGAGTTTAAGAAACACCAATTCAAATTTGAGAAGTTGGCAGCAGAGGGGCAATCTCCCAAAATCCTCTTTATCGGCTGCTGTGATTCCAGAGTGCTGCCAAATCTCATCACAAATACCGGTCCAGGAGATCTGTTTGTTGTGCGCAATATCGGCAATTTTGTAGCTCCCTATAATCCTGATGAAGATTTTCATTCGACTGCTGCTGCTATCGAATATGCAGTATCTGTGTTGGAAGTGAGAAATATCGTCGTCTGCGGGCATTCGCATTGTGGTGCTATTTCAGCGCTTTATAAAGAAGAAAAATTACAAAAAAAAGAACTCACCCATGTCAAAACATGGTTAAAACTGGGACAAGAAGCAAAAGATTTTGTTGAAAAATGGGCGGGAGAGATACCGATGGCTGATAAGCTGACGATGACAGAAGAGATCTCTGTTTTGTTTCAACTGGAAAACCTGATGACATATCCGGCAGTTGCCAAGCGTGTCAAAGAGGAAAAACTTTTTTTAAATGGCTGGCATTACAATATCGAAAGCGGTGAAATCGTCGCTTATGACAAAGAGCGTGAAGAGTTTCTCCCTATGCAGGCTTAATCAGTTTTTCACAATGACATTGACTCCTTGATTTTTGAGGAGGTTCAAGGTAGTCAAAAAGCGGCTGTTTTCAGCACTATCGACGTAGAGCGTCTGCAGTTTTGAAAAATTTAAGAGTTCTGAAATATCTCTGAGATTTGGGAGATTGCGTATATCGAT
>JANTGR010000155.1 GCA_024762875.1 Sulfurospirillum sp. | reverse complement strand
ATATATGCTAAATTTTGAAGAGTATAGAGCCCATAACTACAAAAACCTGCAGGATTTAACTCCGCCGTTGACACCACGCAAAAGAGAAGCTGCTACACTGACATTTGGAAGTTTGTTTTCTATAGAGGTTTGTATTCGTTTTAAAGCTGCATCTACTTCACTCAGTGATTTATCTCTATCTTGTACAGGCAGATAAGCCAAATCAATATCCACTGATAGCCTAGGTAAATCACGTATAAAAAGGTTTAGTGCTGTACCACCTTTGAGTGCAAAACATTCTTCACTATCAACAAAAGGGAGTACTTCAACCAAAAACTTTACTTGATCAGAAAAAATCATCATTCTCTCCCATCTCTTTTGGTACAGTTATCTGATATGTTTTATCTAAAATACCACCTTTAACGATCATCCTTTTACCGCTCCCTAGTGCAACATCTCGCTCTATCTTAGCCTGCCAAGGGTGGTTATGTCTATCCATAAACCAAAAGAATAGCCGTTTTGCTTTGACTTGGGTACATGATAATAATAGATTATTCAGCAGATTTGGTCTTAATGTCGTCATCGATTCAAAGAATTTATCAAGCAGTAAAAAGTCCGCTTCACTTTTCACTTGACATAAGAGTTCAAATAGTGCTAACTCTACACTCGCCATCTGAAGCTCCCAATCCCAATGTCCAAATACCCTTGTAGTCAACATCTCTTGGGATATACCCTCAAAACAGTGCACTTTATGTACTATTATAGGTATCTCTTGTAGTTGTGTTACCCAAGAGGGGAGTTTTGAAGTAGTATAAAACTCCACTGCCCTATTTTCAGAAAATGGTAGATAATGGGCAAAACCTTGAAGCTCCAGTGCACTTCTTCCACCCACATGTACACTATATCCTAGTTTGATAAGTGAATAGAGTATATGCTCCCATTTTAATGCCGGTCCCGGGCGGCGATAGACTCCTCTAGCGATACTTTCCAACTTGCTTGAACGTAGAAAAAAGTCAATATCTGGGCGTGAAAATCCTTGATCATAAAGCCACTGACGATTAACCACTTGCCCTTCAACTAACACTTTTTCCAGTCTTGGTTTAAATACATATATATTTTGCATAAATAAATTATGCAAAAATAAACCTTTATAAACTATTAAAGTGTTCTAAGCCTTTATAACTTAATTGATATTTCTCACACAACGTATATAATCCCTTTCTCTTTTATCCTGATACCCAAGCCCGCCTACAAAGAAGCAGACAACCTTAGCAACACTGCTATTATTACCATCAGCCTCTTTTGTCCAGTAACTATGCGCAGTACTCTTGTGAAACATATCTGTATTGATTGCCGGATTGCTCTTGTCAGTATGAACAATAGAAAGAAGTTCCTTTTGCGTAGGTAAACGCCACCCTCCTCCATCTAAGTCAAGTGTTTGATGTTAGGTCATACGGATATTCATACCACATTGACAAAATATGCAAGGTATATTCCTAGAGAGGGTATTACCAGAGCTAGTTTTTTACATAGTTTTAATGTAGGTTCAACTGATACACATTTGAGACAGGTTGAAAACTTAAACGATTGAGGTACCTAAACTTGGGAGTTTTAATGGCGCGGCGGACGAGACTCGAACTCGCGACCTCCGGCGTGACAGGCCAGCATTCTAACCAACTAAACTACCGCCGCGCATTAAAATGGTGGTCGCTACAAGACTCGAACTTGTGACATCTACCTTGTAAGGGTAGCGCTCTACCAACTGAGCTAAGCGACCAACTAATAAGTAAAAAATTATTGACTTCCAGGACTTAGTCAAAACTTTCCAAGTTTCCTTGAAAATAAAAATGGCGACCCCAAGGGGATTTGAACCCCTGTTACCGCCGTGAAAGGGCGGGGTCCTGGGCCACTAGACGATGGGGTCTAAATGTGCCATAAACATTGAAAAAATGGTGACCCGTGTTGGATTCGAACCAACGGCCACCTCCTTAAAAGGGAGATGCTCTACCGGCTGAGCTAACGAGTCATTCTTGCTCTTTTTCGCTTGTCTCATTGACAAGTGAGGTGAAATTATATACAAAAATTTCTTACTTGTCAAGAGATTTTTGAAATTTTTTTAAAAAAATTTCTGGGCTATTTTCTATCAACAGTTTAAATGCCCAAATTACGGTACTTTGTTGAATATATCTTCTATCTCCTTTTAGTAACAATTTTTTAATAATTGTATTTTCACCACGTTTTTTTACTCCAACATAGACAGTACCTACAGGTTTTTCTTTGGTGCCTCCATCTGGTCCAGCCACACCACTCACTGCCAATGCAAAATCTGCATCAAAAGTTTCTATCACCCCGTCAAGCATCTCTTTGACACATTCACGGCTCACTGCTCCATACTTTTGCAAAGTTTTTTCTTTAACCCCTGCAAACCTACTTTTGATTTCATTGGCATAGCTGACAATACTTCCATCAAAAACGGCAGAAATGCCGCTGTTTTTGACAAGTTCACTGGCAAGCAATCCACCTGTACAACTCTCAGCGCAAGTGATACGCAGCGCATTGTTTATCAAAATTTTTACGATATGTTTGGAAAGATCTTCAGATAATACAGTCTGCTTTTCAAATTGATTTACAGCTTGCATTAAAAAGTGATCAATCTGCTGATACTTTTTTGCTATTAATGTATAAGAGACAATGCCCTCAATCAAATAACATTTATCAAAATTAAGTGCATTAGCCTGTATCAATTTTTCAAAATCCTCAATTTGCACTGCATCATCGCTAAATAAGAAGAGTCTATACTCAGCAAAATTTTCCGTAAAAATATGAGGCAGCTCCTTTAAAGGATCTACTTTAAAAACATTGATCAGTGCATCATTACAGCTCAATTGATAACTCCCCCTATCCTGCTGTAAAACTTTAGAAGGTATCAACATCTCACACTCTACGACAATCGTATCATCACTGATTGATGAGAGTATCTTTGAAATCAGTTCAAATCCCTCGACACAGGCTATCATGAGTATCTCATAACGCTTACTGCTCTCCTCTATCACACTGACAATCTCCTCATCCCCTTTAGCGATAAAAGTGACCATATCCAAAGAACCGATCTTCTTTTCAATCTCGCTCTTTAGATATGTCATAAAAATTTCATTATATTTTAGTGCTTTCCCCACTACGATCATTGCCTTTTTCATGATCCTCCTTTAGGACAATTATATCAAGTTAGCACCATATAAGGGCTTTTTAGCTAAAATCCGCGATATTTTATACTGGAGTGATAAGGTCGATGGATTACAAAGATAGCCTACTTTTACCAAATACAAAGTTTCCAATGCGTGGAAACCTTCCGCAAAATGAACCAATCAGATATAAAAAATGGTTCGAGGAGAAAGATGTCTATAAAAAAATGACGCAGATGCGTAAAAACGCGCCCTCTTTCACCCTGCATGACGGTCCTCCTTATGCCAATGGAAACATTCATATCGGACACGCACTTAACAAGATTCTCAAAGATATCGTTGTCAAAAGCCACTATTTTTTTGGTGAAGATGTACGTTTTGTACCAGGCTGGGATTGTCATGGTCTTCCTATCGAGCAACAAGTAGAAAAAAAACTCGGTACTGAAAAAAAAGAGACCCTTCCAAAAGCTACTATCAGACGACTATGTCGTGAACATGCAGATAAGTTTGTCGGCATCCAAAGAGACTCTTTTAAAGCACTGGGGATCGTAGCAGATTGGAAAAACCCTTACTTGACTATGAAATATGCTTTTGAAGCGGATATCTTTAGAACATTGAGCGCTATCGCACAAAAAGGACTTTTGATAGAACGCAGCAAACCGGTTTACTGGTCATGGGCAGCTAAAACTGCGCTTGCAGAAGCAGAGGTAGAGTACGAAGATAAAGAAGATTACTCTATCTATGTTGCTTTTGAGCTCGAAGCGGATGCAAAAACAGCACTGGGTGTCGATAGAGCTTCTATAGTGATCTGGACGACTACACCTTGGACACTTCCTGCAAATATGGGAATCTCTTTAAATCCTGAAGAGGATTATGTCTTAACAACTGATGGTTATATTGTTGCCAAAGCTCGGTATGAGAGCCTCTTTGCAGAAGCAGTCTTTTC
>JANTGR010000154.1 GCA_024762875.1 Sulfurospirillum sp. | reverse complement strand
CTGGATGTCAATCCAATCAAAGGGAAACAATTAACCAATGTACGTAGTTCCGGTGCGGATGATGCGATCAAACTGGTACCACCTAGAAAACCGACTCTTGAGAGTGCTTTGGAGTGGATCGAAGAAGATGAACTGGTTGAAATCACACCGGTTTCTGTCAGAATCAGAAAAAAATACCTGGATCCAACTGTCAGAAAAAGAATGACCAAAAAAGCAAAAGCATGAGAAAAATAATCTCGCTTTTAAAATATCTGCCTATGATCCTGATGGTTCTTAGACGCTTTAAAAAATAATTTTATCCTATCATGACAGGCTCTTGTCATGATAGGACTTTCTCTTTATCTCACAATTTTCAAATCTGTTTATAAAAACCTAATTTTTCTTTGCTATAATGAAAACTGATATTAAAAAAGAAGGAGAAAAAATGGAATTAAATGATATCGTCAATCTAGGTACACAACTATTTCAGGACAAGCTTGGAAGCAGTGCAGAGGGCGTTGACAGCAATGTCCTGCAAGAGGCTCTGGGAGGATTGCTTTCTAACAGCGAAGGTGGTTTGGATCTTGGAAATATCATGTCGGCATTGACCAGTGACGAGGGTGGTGGATTGGCTTCTATCGTTTCATCATGGATTGGCAGCGGAGACAATGCATCTATTGATGGAAGTCAGCTTTCCAATCTTTTGGGCAGTGATGCGATTAGTTCATTTGCTGATAAACTGGGTATCGATACAGATACGGCACTGAGCGGTTTAAGTGATGCCCTGCCAAATATGGTTGATCAGGCAACACCAGAGGGTTCTTCTATGTTGGATTCAGTAGGCGGTCTGGATGGCTTGATGGGAATGGCCGGAAAGCTGTTTGGTAAATCTTAAATAACATTAAATGGGAGAAATTTTCTCCCATTGCCTCTTTTTTACACTTTTTATTAATATTTTCTCATAATTTTACGATATAATATTGTATGCTTATATAAGCATGTATGTTATAAGAATAATTATATTTTCAGTCAAGAGGCTGATTTTAGCTATAGATAAATAGGAGAAAAAATGGGATTATATGATAGAGATTATGTGAAGAACAATACAGTTGCTTCTGAACATGTAGAGAGTGGAGTTGAGAGTCAGAGTTCTGATCTTGCGACATTTATCAAGCAAACATATCAATTGTTTGCAGGTAGTCTTTTAGTCGGGGCTGCCGGTGCGTATGTCGGGATGGGTATCCCTGCGATTCGTGAATATTACTGGGGATTTGTGATCTTGGAATTTGCACTGATCTTTGGTATCGGTTTTGCCAGAAAGAAACCAGGTCTCAATCTGGCCATGCTTTTTGCATTTGCTTTAGTCTCCGGACTGACAATGTCAGTTATGGTTGGTCATTTTGTTTCAGCAGGTGCCGGTGGTGTGGTGGCCAATGCGCTCATACTTACTACTGTGGCATTTGGCGGGCTTTCAATGTTTGCTATGAATACCAAGAGAGATTTTACCACGATGGGAAAATTTCTGTTTATTACATTGATTGTGATCGTGGTAGCCGGTCTTTTAAATGTATTTTGGCTGCACAATCCCTGGATGCAGGTCGGTATAGCCTCAGTTAGTGCGATACTGTTTTCGGCATTTATCCTCTACGATACACAAAATATCATACAGGGGAATTATGGTCACCCGGTAGATGGTGCTTTGGCACTTTATCTTGACTTTATCAACTTATTTACGTCACTTTTACAGATCTTAGGTATCTTTGGAAACGACGAATAACAAAAAGGAAGAGGATCTTACCTCTTCCAAACTCTACCGCCTTATCGATGCCAATCTAAACCGTCTGCGTGAGGGTATCCGTGTCTGTGAAGATATAGAACGCTATATCTATAATAACAAAGAGCTTTCTGGCAGATTAAAACAGTTGCGGCATACTGCCCGCACTCCCTATCATGATAGATACTTACAATCACGTGATATCGTCGGTGATGTACTCAAAGAGACTACAGCTTCAGAATCACAAAGAGGAAATATCACGGAATTGCTTCTTGCCAATATAAAACGTGCACAAGAGAGTGCGAGGGTTTTGGAAGAGAGTTTCAAGCTTATCGATACAGAAGAAGCTGAAAAGTTCAAACATATCCGCTATGGGCTGTATGACATCGAAAAGTTTATCTTTTGACACTGCCCCAGACAAATAGCACTTCAAATTCCAAATAACTGTGCGGATAAGCTGCAATGAGTTTTTTTGTATTTGCATAACTTAACTGCCTGTTTCCACCGCTGACACCGGAGTTTTTGATATAGCGGAATTTTGAGAGATTATCATCAAATTCTAGTTTGTAAAAGAGTCTATCATGATGGATGTCAAAGTAGCGTGATAAAAGTGCTATCAGAGAGTCCGTTGCTGGTAAAAAAGAGGGAAGCCCAGTAATCTCATAAATACTTTTAAATGTACCGTCACAAAAGATGGCAAATGCAATTTCATCGCTGTGTTGTGCGATATTTTCAAAAAGTATTGGGAGCTCTTTTGCCCATTGCAGCGAGGAAGAGGCGATCGTGATATCAAAGTGATCCAGGTGTTCAAAAAGGGCAGGATCTTCAAAATCTGAATTGATAAGTGTGATTGTGCTTTTAATGGGATGAAGCAGGCACATATTTTTGGCTTTGTCTACACCGGTGAGATGTCTGAACTTCCAGGGTATCTCTTTCAAAACAGCACCCTCACCACAACCTAAATCCAAAATGTTCTGTGGTGTGCTGCGGATCCCCTCAATGAGTTTTTTGACTACTTTTTTTTGAATAATGTTGTGTTCACCATACGTTTTGGCGCGTTTTGAGAATTCGTCTGTGTGTGATTTAAGGGACATTTAACATTACTTTCAAAAATTTAGGGTATAATCGCAAAATTATATCTAAATTAATTCTAAATAAAAAGGTTTCATATGACTGAAGTCATGTTAGTAGTACAATTTATCCTGGCAGTTGTGCTGACAATCACTGTTCTTTTACAAAAAAGTTCTTCTATGGGTCTGGGCGCATATAGCGGAAGCAACGAATCTGTGTTTGGTGCAAAAGGTCCTGCAGGATTTTTGACTAAGCTTACATTTACACTGGGTATTGTTTTTGTGTTAAATACATTGGCGCTTGGGTATCTTTACAATGAGTCTAAAAAAGAGACATTGGTAGATCAGATTGATACTAAAAGTTTAGTGCCAAAATCTCCGATAGAGAAAACAGCAACAACACCAAAAGAGACAAATGTTCCGGCAGCACCAGCTGATGAGACAGTTCCAGCTGCTCCAACAGAGAAAAAATAGGAGAAAAAGATGGCATTAGATGATATCTATAACAATCAAAAAGAGCATATCCAAAAAAGTCTGGAAGCATTAAAAAAAGATTTTATGACGCTTAGAAGCGGTAAAGTTTCTACAGCTGTGGTTGAAAATGTCCGTATAGACTACTATGGTACACCAACACCTTTGACGCAGGTCGGTTCAGTACTGGCGACCGATGCAACCACTATTACGATCTCTCCATGGGAAAAAAATCTGCTCCAGGATATCGAAAAAGCGATCCAGGAAGCCAATATCGGTGTCAATCCAAACAACGATGGTGAAGTAATCAAGCTTTTCTTTCCTCCGATGACAGTTGAACAGAGAAAAGAGAGTGCCAAAGGTGCCAAAGCAATGGGTGAAAAGGCCAAAATTGCCGTCCGAAATGTACGAAAAGATGCAAACAATAAAATAAAAGCGCTTGAAAAAGAGAAAGAAATCACAGAAGATGAGAGCAAAAAAGCGCAGGATACAGTACAAAAAAATACTGATGAAGCAATAGCGCAAGTCGATACACTTGTCAAAGAAAAAGAAGCTGAGCTTCTCAAAGTATAGTATGATGATCAATCTCGAAGAAGTCTATAAAAAAGCAGGTGCTCTTTTGGAAGGGCATTTTCTGCTAAGTAGTGGAAATCACTCACAGTTTTACCTGCAGTCTGCGAAAGTACTCGAAGATCCAAAAGTCGCGGAGATGTTAGCCAAGGCATTAGCAAAGCAGATTCAGGATGCAGGTATCAAAGTGGATACCGTCTGCTCTCCTGCACTTGGAGGTATACTTGCCGGGTATGAGTTAGCACGTGCGCTTGATGCACGATTTATCTTTGCAGAGCGTGT
>JANTGR010000153.1 GCA_024762875.1 Sulfurospirillum sp. | reverse complement strand
TTTTATAAAATTCTATCATTGAGCTTAAGAACTTTTTTGTACAATACGCGAAAAAGGGTTCTTTTATGATGCAAGTAGCACCAAGTATACTCTCCGCTGATTTTGGGATTTTAAATGAAGAGGTAAAAGCGATTTGTGACGGAGGATGTGATCTGGTACATGTTGATGTTATGGATGGCCATTTTGTACCAAATCTTACGATTGGTCCAGTGGTTGTAAAGAGTGTGGCAAAGGCAAGCTCAAAGCCTTTGGACATCCATTTGATGGTAGAAAACAATACTTTCTTCGTAGACCTTTTTGCCCCTTTAAATCCCAAATATATCTCTTTTCATATTGAAGAGGAGAAGCATCCGCATCGTCTTATTCAAAAGATCAGGGATTTGGGGATTTCTCCGGCAATCACACTAAACCCGCATACACCGCCTGAAACTATCGAGTTTTTATTAGAGGATCTTGATATGGTGCTTTTGATGAGTGTCAATCCCGGCTTTGGCGGGCAAAAGTTTATCCCTCATGTCTTAGAGCGTGCAAAACGGCTTAAAGCGCTCATTGAGAAACGAAATCCAAGCTGTCTTATCGAAGTGGATGGCGGTGTGAATGATAAAAATATAGAGCAGTTAAAAGATGCTGGTGTAGATATCGTTGTAGCTGGAAGTTATGTCTATGGCAGTGATGATTATGGTCAAGCGATCAAAAGTCTGCAGATATAGATGCGTGTAAAGATCTGCGGTATCACAAATCTTGAAGATGCACTTGATGCTATCGCTGCAGGTGCAGATGCACTTGGATTTGTCTTTTATGAAAAATCACCTCGCTATATCAGACCAGAAACAGCCAAAGAGATTATCTCTGAGCTTCCTCCTTTTGTGGAGAGAGTAGGGCTTTTTGTCAATTGTGATGCAGCGTTTGTCAATGAGATTATGACCACATGTCAGCTAAGTTTAGCACAGATACATTTTGATGCGGATAGCAAATTTTTTGATGCATTGACCATAAAATATATCAAAGTTGTCAGGGCTGAATGCAAAGAAGATCTTGATCTGTATGCAGATGAGTATAGGCTGGTTGATGCTTTTGTAAAGAGTTACGGGGGTGAAGGAAAGAGGATTGATCCAGTTTGGTTTGAAGGCTTGGATTGTTCAAAGATGATCTTAGCCGGCGGATTAAATGCACAAAATGTAGGAGATATGCTCAAATTTGGCTTTTATGGCGTTGATGTGAGCAGTGGTGTAGAGAAGACAAAAGGAAAAAAAGATAGAATGAAAGTATATAACTTTATTAAAGAAGTATACAATGGAAATATTTGATAGTCTGATCAATAAACTTGAACGCGGTACACTGCCCAAGGGTGAGTTTAGTCAATGTATAAAACGTGCAAAAAAGAACCATGAGCTGGAGATTGATCTAGATCTCTTGAATTTTTATGGGTTACCCGTAGAAGAGGATGAGGAAGGTATCTTTCTTAAAACTCAGAAAAATAGCTATAAAGATGAGATCTACTGTATAGTGGATATAGAGACTAACGGCAATTCTCCGGTAAAAAATCAAATCATAGAGATTGGTGCGATCAAGTTTAAAAATGGTGAGATTATTGATAGATTTGAGTCTTATGTTTATGCTGATTTTATCCCTGAGTCGATTGTTAGACTGACAAGTATTGAGCAGAGCGATCTCAAAGGTGCACCCTCTTTAAAAAAAGTGCTTCATGATTTTAAACTTTTTTTAGGCAATAGTGTTTTTGTAGCACACAATGTCAAGTTTGATTACGGTTTTATCTCTCAATCTTTAAAAACGGTAGGGGTTGATGGACTTTTGAATAGAAAACTTTGCACCGTAGATCTCTCACGAAAGACAATAGAAGCTGAACGGCATGGACTTGGATTTTTAAGAGAGCATTTGGATATCGCTACAGGGGAGCATCATAGAGCTTATTCGGATGCTTTGAGTGCTGCTAAAGTATTGGAAGTCTGTTTTCAAAATATCCCTGAAAATATCAATAGTACAGAAGAGTTGATTAGATTCTCAACGAGTAATACCCCAAGAAAAAAGCGAAAACCAAAAGAAACTGAAAAGAGCCAGACGGCTACAAACTAAAACTTTTGCAGTGGTATGTATACGCTTTTTCGCGTATACATACCCTATTTTTAGTGGTGACTTTTTAAAATTACAATTGTCATTTTGACATTGATCACAATAAATCTAATAAACTGCCAAATTACACAAGTTCTAAAAAACTTCACCATACCTCCGGGAACCATTGTTTCAAATTCTGATGTATAAGGCTCAATATGTTTTACATGTGATGATTGATTTTCATTTACAACTGCCATAATATTTTCTCCTTTTTTATATTTTAATGACGCAAAAAGGAAGTGATCCCTTTTGCTACGCTAACTAACACGCTGTTCTGCTCGATGCAGTGCCCACGTATAGATAACTCACGCTTTTGGGCAATGTTTTTCTTTTTTGTTCTCTCTTTTTGTCTATTCCGGGATCATTTTCCAGCCTGGTTTCATCTGCGCTTTGTAGAGGAATCCATGGTGGAGCAGATGTTTGATCCAGTGACCTGCAAGTCCTATCTCTCCAAAGGTGTAGTCAAGATCACGTCCAAGTCCCGGATATTTTTCAAAATCTGGAACAACAGGATAAACCGTAAGTGCTGCAGCAGTACCGCTAAAGAGACCTTTACCGGTTGAAGCAACACACGCAGCGCCCATCTCTGCCATACATGCTGTATGTGTAGGCTCAGCAGCACCTTCTATCATATCTCTGATGCTCATAGCAACAGCTTTACCGATCATTGCTGAAGGCATACCTGTTCTTGGAGGTGTAGGATTGATTGGTGTACCGTTTGGTGAGCTCATAGGTTTCGAGATAAGATGCGGCGGTGCAAATGCGATACCGATCGCAAAGATGTTTTTAAATGTTGGATTTTGGTAGTTTCTTGGCCAATCTGCCGCTTTCCACTCTTCATAAGGTTTTGGTGTATAGTCTGCATCTACTTTTAGGAAGCCATTTGGTGCAAAAATATCACCTGTCATGTCTTCACCTGCTTTGTTATACGCTTTAAGTCCCACGCCTGCAAAAGGAGGGATAAGCATCGCAAAGTCAAACTCTTCTTCGCCCATCGTTCCATCAAGCAGTTCGTAATGCGCTTTACCCTTTTCCACTTTATTTATATGTGCACCGATGATCCAGCCCACATCTCTTTCTGAGTAGATTGACTCTGCAAATAATTTACTTGAAGCAGCATATCCGCCTCTTTTGATGTGTAAGCCGCCGATTCCAAAGTCGCCAAGAAATGATTCATTGGAGATCCAAGTGATATCAGCCATGTCTCTCACACCTGCTTTTTGAAGGGTGTATTCAGTGTTAAAGATGTACTCAAAAGCAGCACCTTGGCATGTACACATACCATGACCTGTACCTATGAGAAACTTTTGTCTCTCACCTTTTTTCATTTTTTCGATACACGCTTGAAGTTCTTGGTTCGCGTGAATCGCATGATCTGCAGTACAGACTGATACAGTATTGTCACCTAAACCACCTTTACCATTTCCAAGTCCTGGTGTTGCATCAAAGTTAAGTTTTGGTCCTGTGGCATTGATGAGATAGTCATATGTGAGGGTTTCACTCTCGCCCTCTCTGCCTGCCTCTGTAGATTCGATGATGATATACGGGCTCTCTTCATCACTTCCGCCCTCAGGATGGATAGATACTGCTTTAGCCTGTTTGAAGGTTGCACCTACTTTTTCATAGATAGGCGCCAAGTCAAAGGTAACCTCTTCTTTGGTCATTTCACCGACACCTACCCAGATATTTGACGGGATCCAGTTCCATTTGCTGTTTGGGGTGACTACAACAATCTCATGGTCTTTACCAACCCAATCTTGCAGAAATGATGCTGCAGTGTGTCCTGAAACACCAGCACCCATAATGACTACTCTTGCCATACGCGCTCCTTTATAATATAAATTTAGATTATATTATAAAGGAAATAATATTAAAAAATGATTAGTTTTTATTATTTAAGTATATAAAAAATATTTATATTAGCTATTGATAATTATTTTTAAAATTGACATATCTCTGGGCAGAGTTATAAAGCTCTTTGATCTCATCTTCACTTAAAGATCGTACAACTTTTGCCGGACTTCCCATGATAAGGCTTCTTGGAGGAAATTGCTTGTTTTTTGTTACCAGGCTTCCAGCACCTACGATTGACTCTTCACCGATCACCGCACCATCAAGGATTGTTGCACTCATGCCGATGAGGCAGGCATTTT
>JANTGR010000152.1 GCA_024762875.1 Sulfurospirillum sp. | reverse complement strand
AAAAAGGATTTTTTTGAATCTCTTGTGGAAAATTATACTCTTCTTGCAAGTTTGCATCATTATAATAATTTGGTTCTTTTCCTTTGGTATGGCAACTGTAACAGGGATTGAAAGTCTTTGATGTCTGGCTATCTTTTGTTTTGGTATAACACATCGAGGTGACATAGATACCGCGTGAATTTTGTATCTTTTCATAACTGATATGGTTTTGTGCCTCCAATTGCGCTATATAATCCTGTAGTGATGCGGTATTGGTTGGAGTGATATGTTTTTTTGCTGCCTGTTCTGTTACCGGCTGCGCTTTTTTTTGTAGATTTTGTAAAGGATTCAATGAAGTATCGTTTTTTTGTGAGTCATTTCCACAACCTACATTTAACAGGACAAGTAGTGTGAGTAGTGTTTTTGTATTTATCATGATAGTCTCCTTAAAAGCGACTGGGACAAAAGCCCCAGCCATTGGTTGATTATTGGAAAAGTTTTGCCGGCATACCGTCGATATAACCGATAAATGCTTTTAGTTGCTCTTTGCTGGCATTTTCTAAAAGTGCAGAATTTGGTTTTTTACCTGCTAGATTTTTAGGATTGTCTTTAAATGGATGCTGTGCATCTATAAATAAGAGTCCTTTGTTGCCTACAACACCTTTATCTACACCTGTCACTTCTGCACCGATTGGCAAAGATGCGATTCTTGTCATAGATTTTGTTTTTGTGTTGTATGCCCATGACATATTATTGACATGTTTTGTTGTATCTTCACTGATAAGCAGTGTATCATGACCGATATAAGTGATATTGTCCGGATTTGAGATACCATCAGGGTGACAAGTCCACTCATCAGCATATTTATCACCTTCTTTGAGAGGTTTTCCTACAACGATAGCTTCCATAGCTGTAGCGTTATAGCAGTTATCCAAAGCGATTTCATATACGCCACCGCAGTGGTTTTTTGGGAGTCTGATATCATTTGTAGGTTCTTGCCCTTTGTAGTTATCTTCCATACTTTTTTTGATTTCACTCATTGCCAGGTACAGGACATTTCTATCTGGATCATAGGTGATTCCTTCCTCTTTTCTAAACTCTATAGAAGCACCTTTGTAAGCAGCAAATTTTCTTGTTTCCAAAAATGCAGCAGCTTTTTCTTTACCATCTTTTAAGCTCAGACACTCAAATGTACTGTCTTCGTATACTTTTTTGAAACCACTGGCACAGGCACCTGCTGCATCTGGTTTTTTGATATCAAATATATCTGTTAGTTTCATCTTGGACTCTATCATCGCTTTGATATCACTATCTTTGCCGTGACCTAGTTCAATCCAGCAAAGGGAAAATTTTCCGCCGTTTTTATCTGAGAGTTGTGTTACTTTTGCAGCATAGAGTGTGCCTTCCCAGTTTGCTTTAAAATCGGTGATTTTTTTATCAGAGACAAATTTCCAGAAACCTTTTGCTGTACCATCATCTGTCATATAAACTGTTTTGCCATCTGGCATCATAGTCGCAAGTTCAGGTGTATACTTACCAGTGACATAGTGTTTGGCAGATTTTGTACTACCATCAGCCTGTGGTTGTACTTCTACGATATAACCATAGTTGTATGGAGAAAAACTGTCACCATTGTAACCGTTTTCTTTGTCGATATTGGCATCATGTAGATATTTTGCCATACCATCTACATAAGAACAAAAATAGTTCTTTTTACCCGCAGCATCAGTTCCTGATCCATCAAGTGCACAATCAGCATAAAATGGAGAATTTTTATCAGCAAAGATAGAATTCAGACTATAATCTTCTTCTCCACCCAGGTGTGAGCCATAGCTTGTTTTTGTGCTGGCACAGTTGATGATAGTACCACCGATAGCAGAGAGATCAACTGGTTTTGTATCGATTGGATTTGCACAATTGTCAAGTTCTGTTTTATAGAGTTCACCAGGTCTTTCTTCCATATGTGTGATAAGAAAATGTTTTCCACCAACATTGATCAAAGAGTTTCCATCAGGACCATCAGAGATATCTTGTGAACCATCTTTTTTAAGTATTGCATCGCCATTTTTGTCTGTCATCAGTCCGATAGTTCCTGAACCGATATTGTCACCCATTTTTGCCAATACTTTATAAGAGAGTGGAAAAGTCTGTTTTGTGTTATCACAGTAAGTTACTGTTAGATTTTGTGAAACTCTCATCACTTTCTTTTGGGCATCATTTTGTGAGAGAGGAAGTGGCGTAAAAGAGATTGAAGAAACTTTCGTATCTTTCATCTCTTGTGCCTGACATGGCTGGCATGCAGGATTTGCAACAGCATTACCATTAGTCAATTTGCTGTTAGACTCTGTTGTTGAAAGAAGTTCAGATTTATTTGTTGAAGTATTACTACCGCATCCTGAAAAGGTTGCAGATACAGCTATGATTGTTGCAAACGAGAGAAGTGTTTTACGCATGGTATATCCTTTTAAATTTTTTGATTTACAGTATGAATATTACTAAGAGTTGATAACAAAACAACGACACTTTGGTTACTTTTTGGTAACACGATATTGTTATTAATATGTAACTATTGTTCAGTAAAATTGTTTTTATGAAATATATGATTACAGTAGCATAAAAATGACCCTCTGCCTGATAACTGATACACTTTGTGATGCGAACGGTGTTTCGAGATTTATCCAAGATCTCTCCAAACTTTCATTAGAGAAAGAAAAAGAGTTTTATGCCTTTAGTGTAACTTCCAAAACCTATTGTCAAAATAGAGAAAATATTCACATTTTAAAACCATTATTGAGCATTAAAATGCCTTTTTATAATGATTTGGACTTGGTACTTCTGCCTCCGTTTTGGAGCCTTTATAAAGAGATTAAAAAAAAGAGTCCGGATGTTCTTCATATATCCACACCAGGCACTATTGGTCTTTGTGGACTTCTCATTGCTAAAATTTTAAAAATACCTGTTATGGGAACTTATCATACAGACTTCCCGGCTTTTATCTACAGCAATACAACAAGCAGACTGGCAAAAAATATTACAGGCAGCTACATGAAACTGTTTTATAGAAGTTTTACTAGGATTTTTATCCGCTCAGAGATCTATCGACCCATTGTAAAAGAGACATTAAAAGTTGATAATGAAAAAGTTTTTACAATTCCTGCCGGTATCGATTTATCACGATTTGACCATAAGCTTGGAGATGAACAGATTTGGGAAAATTATGAAGTGCCAGTAGAAGCAAAAAAATTACTCTATGTTGGACGCATGACAAGAGAGAAAAATATACCATTTTTATTGGATATCTTCAAAAGAGTACACCATATCAATAAAAATATCTGGCTTATCTTGGTAGGCAGCGGTCACTACTATAATAAACGAAAAGATTATGAAAAGTACCATATCAAGTTTTTGGGGCACCGTGAGGGAGTTGAGCTTTCAACAATTTATGCTAGTTGTGACATGTTTGTCTTTCCATCAACAACAGATACACTGGGGCAGGTGGTCATAGAAGCGATGCGAAGCGGCTTGCCGATAGTGGTGACTGACAAGGGTGGACCCCAAACACTCATAAATCAAGAGATTGAGAATGGTTTGGTGTTACCAAGTTCAAAGCCAAAGCACTGGGTTAAAGTGATTGATGCAATTTCTAAAGATGAGCAGAGATTGGCGAAACTCTCTGTAAATGCTGTAGAAACTGCCAAGAATTTGACAATTTCTAAGAGTTTTGACTATTTTTGGGAGCATTCCTCTGGTTAAACTAAAACCATTCTCCCACTATTTTAGTCTTTTAGAAGCTCTGTTATTTTGTTTAAGTTTACTGAGGATTGATAACAAAATAACAATACTTTGGTTACTTTTTGGTAACACGATCTTGTTATCAACCTGTAACTGTTGTAGTGTAAAATTATATCTTAAATTAAATAATTGGATTAAGAAATGAAAAAGATTTTAAAAAAAGTAAAAAAGAAAATGAAACAGGAAATTGAGTTTGCACAGAAAGCAGGATTTGAGGGAATGTTGATATCTCTTGATGATCCTGAGTCTTATATCTATCTTGAAAGTATCTATGATCATGATACACTAGAAGATATTGTTATCGAAAATGGTTGGGATGAGCACTGTGCATTACTCGACTTTGTAGAAGATAGTCAAAAATTTCTCTATGTGCAGGAGGTAGCTGCTTAATAAGGTAGATTGGCAAAGGATTCCACAATAGGAATTTTGAAGCTTTTTGGCTACTTTGCCAGTGGCTGGTTTTTTCTTCAGTGCTGTTTTAGTGACTATTTTCACTAAAGGCAAAGACTAAAAAAAGTGCGGGATTTGCAAAAAAGAAAAAGAAA
>JANTGR010000151.1 GCA_024762875.1 Sulfurospirillum sp. | reverse complement strand
TTCTATTTTCAATATAAGAAAAATTCAGATCCGTACCGCTTTTCATAACATCATGATTGCTGATTATCTTCTATTGAGAAGTTTTTGCACCTCTTAAAACCAAATAACCAATAATCCCGGAGAGAAATGAACCCAAAAGTATCGCCAACTTATCAGCATAGTGATAGAGTTGTGTATCATTATAAGCCAAAGAATCTACAAATAGACTCATAGTAAATCCTATACCGGTAAGTATCGCGACTCCATAGAGCTGCATCCAGTTGCTATCTTTTGGCAAACTTGCCCAGCCAAACTTGATTGCCACCCAGCTAAACCCAAATACCCCTACTTGTTTACCGATAAAAAGTCCAAGCATAATTCCCATAGGTACAGTGCCAAACATCTCATCCATAGAGATACCTTTGAGATCAACACCTGCATTGACAAATGCAAACAGCGGCAAAATCATAAATGCTACCCAGTAATGCAGATCATGTTCCATCTCTTTAAGCATTGAGAATTTTTTCCCCTCTTCGTCTGTAGATGTCAAAGGAATCATAAATGCAAGTGCCACCCCTGCTAAAGTCGCATGAACCCCTGATTTTAAAACACTCACCCAAAGGACAACACCTACCAAAATATAGGCTGCTTTTTTAGTAACCCCTACTCTGTTCATGATAAACAATGCGATCAGTGCACCTGAAGCTACACCTATTGACATGGCAGAGAGTTCACTCGTATAAAAGAGTGCAATGATGATAATAGCACCTAAATCATCGATGATTGCCAGTGCCATTAAAAAGAGTTTTAGAGAAGCGGGAACCCTCTTGCCCAGGAGTGATAAAATACCCAATGCAAAAGCAATATCAGTCGCTGTTGGTATCGCCCACCCTTTCATAGCAAAGGTATCCCCCTGGTTGAAAGCAACAAATACCATAGCAGGAATAACCATACCCCCGATAGCAGCAATTCCCGGAAGCATAATTTGACTAAGCGAAGAGAGATGTCCCTCTATCACTTCTCGTTTGACTTCAAGCCCAATCAAAAAGAAAAAGACCGCCATAAGGCCGTCATTGACCCAAAGTAACAGTGGTTTAGCGATTTGCAGATCTCCAAATCGCATCTCTACATGGGTATGTAAAAAACCATTGTACATTTCAGACAAAGCACTGTTTTGTAATACCAGTGCTAAAACGGTGACAAATATCAGCAAAATACCTGCTGATGACTCTTTTTGAATAAAATCATCTATGATCTTCATGCTTTTTCCTTTTTGATATTAAGCTTTCTTAAGTAATTCATACAAACTCTCTATATTATTAAATATATTGTATCTAACCTTCATTAAATCAGTTAGTCACAGGTCTATTTTTCTTTCTTAACATCGACCATTTATCAATTTCCATTACTACAACGAGTCCGATGGCAATCACTGCCAATTCAAACCATGCTGTAAATGTGACTGGTTGGGTAGAGAGTACTTTTTGCATAAAAGGGATGTGCATACACGCAATATGCAAAAGCTGGGTAAAGATAACCAGCAAGATAAGTACTATACTATTTTTATATTGCATCTTATGCAAGAAGTTGACCTCAGTTCTTGCGTTAAAGACATGGACATTTTCAAACAAGACCATCAACAGTAATGTGCTATTTCGAGCACTCTCTATACTCTCCCCTCCTTGCAGTAAAAAGTAAAAGAGCACAAAAGATACGATACCGATATAAAAGCCTCCTACAAAGATCCGCCTTAACATGAGAGTGTTAAAGATTGGTTCTTTAGGCGCTCTAGGCGTGCGTTTCAAAAGTCCGGGTTCTGCTTTCTCAAGACCCAGCATCACATCTTGGATACCGTTTGTAACAAGATTAAGCCATAAAAGCTGTACAGGCAGCAGCGGCAGAGGAAGTGCCGTGACAAATGAGAGCATCACCAGCACAAGCTCTGCAAACCCTGTTGAGATTAGAAGATAGATCACTTTTCGGATATTGTCATGGGCACGTCTTCCTTCTTCGATACCGTTGACGATTGAAGCAAAATTATCATCAGTAAGGATGAGATCACTGGTAGCCCTTGCGATATCCGTACCGCTTTTGCCCATACTCACACCGATATTGGCATGACGAAGTGCCGGTGCGTCATTGACACCATCACCAGTAACTGCGACATAGTGACCCAGTGATTGAAACGCTTTAACAATTTTCATCTTTTGTGTCGGTGTCACACGAGAAAAAACAGTTTTATTTTTAATCTCCTCCGCTTTGGCTCCGCCGTTTTCCCACTCCAGTAACTCTTTTTCACGCATCAATGCTTCATCCGAAATGGCGATATCAAGTTCTTTGGCGATACAAAGTGCGGTATTTGGATGATCCCCTGTAATCATAACAACTTTGATACCGGCAGCTTGTGCTTTTTTGATAGCATCTGGTGTCTCTTTTCTTACCGGGTCTATGATGGCTACAAAGCCTAGATAGGTAAAGTCGCCTAAATTGATACTCGCTTCATCTTTGGACTCTTTGTGTGCAAGTGCTATGGTTCTATATCCTTTAAGTGCCCATGCATCCACATCAGCTAAGATCTCAATTTTCTCTTCTTCACTTAAAGTACAGTGCTCTAGCACTGTTTCAGGCGATCCTTTGCTAAATTGAAAAATCACTCCATCTCTCTCCAGCATAACAGCTGAAAATCTATTCTGCGGTTCATAGGGGATCTCATCTATCTTTCTGTAAAATTTAGAGTTTTTAAGATAAGAATCACCTGCATTTTTAGCAAAGTGTGCCAATGCAATATCCACCTGATCTCCAAAAAAATCAACCCCTCCGTCTGTGCGTTCTTCATACTGCATCTCATTGCAGAGGATTGAAGCCAGATAGACTGTATCTTTGGCTTCATGCATTGTATCCGTATCATACACTTGATGCGGGGAGATAAAATACTCTACACTCAAGCGGTTTTGTGTCAATGTACCAGTCTTGTCACTAGCGATCAAAGTGCAAGCTCCAAGCCCCTCAATGGCTGCTAATTTTCTGATGATGACATTTCTTTTTGACATCTCTAATGAGGCTGATGTAAGTGCTACAGTGATAGCGACAGGAAGCCCTTCTGGAATGGTTGAAACAGCAAGCGCAACCGAAAACAAAAAGAGCGCATAGAGTTCCAGCCCTTTCAACAATCCTATTGCAAAGAGTATAATCACCATCACAGCTATGACAATAGAGATAGTCAATGAGAGTTTTTCCATCTTCTCCAAAAGCGGGATTTTAGCAACACTTTTTTGGCTCAGCAAAGCAGCAATTTTGCCAACCTCCGTTGATGCACCAATAGCACTAATGACACCCATACCTCTGCCGCTGGAAACAAAAGTGCCTGCAAAAAGCATATTTGTTCGCTCTGGCAGCGAAAGATTAGCATTGTCACTTACAAAAAGCGCATCTTTATGCACATCCAGTGACTCACCGGTGAGCAGAGATTCATCAACACTAAGATTTTTTGACTCTATAAGTCTGACATCCGCAGCTGCTTTGGTTCCCGATTCAAACGATACGATATCTCCGGGAACCAAATAGCGGCTGTCAATCGCCACCAACTTCCCATCTCTAAGTACCATGACCTCTGTTTTGATCAAATTTTCAAGATGTTTGGCTTTTTGACTGGCAGAATATTCTTGATAAGTCCCGATAGCTGCATTGAGCAAAAGTACGATCATGATAAATCCGGCATCAGTCACTTCACCAATACCTGCTGCCATCACCGCGGCAATAAGCAAAACATAAATGATTGGGCTTTTAAATTGGAATAAAAAGTGGATAAATAGTGTCATTTCAGGTTTTGAAGGAAGGATATTAAGTCCGTATTTTATCCCTCTTTTTTGCGCCTCAGCACTGCTGAGCCCAGAAACATCACTCTTTAAATCATGAAATGTTTCATCTATATTTTTAGTAAAAAAATGCATCTTTATACCTTTAAAAATTACTTTTTAACTACACATACCCCTAATTTAATCTCTTACTATTATTTTATACAAAAATCACAAACTTTTAGCTACAATAGCCCAAAATTTTTTGAAAATTAGGAATATTTAATGGCACTTTATATCACGGGGCATAAGATCCCTGACTCTGACTCTATCTGCTCAGCAATCGCTGTAGCACATCTAAAAAATGAACTCGGTATCAAAGCAATCGCTTGCAAGCAGGGAGATATCAACCCTGAAACAAGCTATATCTTAGAAAAGTTTGGATTTGAAGCACCTATAACTAAGACAAGCTATGCCGGTGAAGATACCTTTATCACAGATACGACCGATTTAGCACTCTGTCCGGATGATATTTTGGATGCAAATGTACTGGGCGTTGTTGATCATCATAAACTAGGAGACTTAACCACTTCTACACCGCTTGAAGCATGGATCAGACCGGTAGGATGCTCCAATACGATCGTAAAAGAGATGTATGACTTTTATGATGTAGCCATTCCCAAAGAGATCGCAGGCATTATGACCTGTGCAATCCTAAGTGATAC
>JANTGR010000150.1 GCA_024762875.1 Sulfurospirillum sp. | reverse complement strand
TGATTCATCCTGTCTTGTACTTTTTGGCTGTACTCGTCCCAAATAGAGCCGCCAATTAAACTATCAAATCCCATTTTATATCCTTTATCTTACAATGCACTTTCGTGGTTTTTTGGTGTATAAGCATATGAGCTTGAAATACCCCTTAATCTCTTTACAGCATCTTTGACAACACCAATAGTGTAATCGATTTCTTCTTCCGTTGTAAATCTGCTGAGTGAGAACCTAATGGCGGTGTGCGCCAAGTCATCTGCTGCACCTATCGCTTCCATCACCGGGTTTGATTCCAGGTCTTCACTGGCGCAGGCAGATCCTGTACTGGCACCTATTCCGGATTTGTTCAAATCCCAAAGCATCGCTTCACCTTCAACGCCCCGGAAACTGATAAGAATCGTATTGTGCGTTCTTTTTTCCCGTGGTGTAACAACAAAGGTGTCTTCAATCTCCAAAAGTGCATCTTCAAGTCTGTCTCGCAGTTCTTTAACATCCGGCATATCAAAATCAAGCGCATCTACTGCCAATTCTATTGCTTTACCCATACCGACGATACCTGGAACATTCAATGTACCGGATCTCAGTCCACCCATTTGTGAGCCACCGTGAAAAAGTGGTGAAGGCTCTTTGCCTTTTTTGATATAGAGTGCTCCGACACCTTTTGGACCGTGAAATTTATGTGCAGAGAATGTTAAATAATCAACATTGAAACTCTGTACATCTACAGGTACTTTGCCGATTGCCTGGACAGCATCAGTGTGAAAAAGTACACCATGCTCCTTACAGATATCACCAATTTCCTGTACTGGAAAGATGGCACCTGTTTCATTGTTTGCCCACATAACAGAAACCAGAGCTGTTTTTGGTGTGATATTGTCTCTCACTGTTTTTGCTTCGATCAAACCTTCTTCATTGATAGGAAGATAGGTGACTTTGACACCGATACTCTCTAGAAATTTCGCTGTTGCGATAATAGAGGGATGTTCTACCTCTGAAATAATGATATGATCTTTTTTACCATTCATAATATAGTCAAAATAGATTGATTTCAGTACCCAGTTATTGCTCTCGGTCGCGCATGATGTGATCACAACACTGTCCATTTTTGGCGCATGGATACCGGCATAGATCTTTTCCATCGCATTGTTTAAATCAACATGAGATTCACTTCCAAAAGCATGTAAAGAGTTTGGATTTCCGTAAATCTGTGAAAAAAATGGATCCATTACAGTTTTAACCTGTGGATCTACAATCGTTGTTGCATTGTTGTCTAAATAGACTCTCATGAATACTCCCAAATTTTAGTTTATTTTAAAAAGGACAATATTTGTCTTATTAAGTGTACTATACACCCAAAGAGATAAAAACTAGCTTAAGAACATCTTTTAAAATAGGATAATTAAGGGCTTATTATACCGATAAGTTCATTGATAGTATTTGAAAAAGTAAAATTAACATTAGGATTTTGCTTCAAAAAGTCGTCCATAGCACTTTTTTTCTCAATTGCTTCGTCAAGTTCTTCGTCATTACCCTTTTGATAGGCTCCGATACGGATGAGAACTTCATTTTCTTTCAGAAGAGAATACATCTTTTTGAATTTGATAGCAGCCTGGATGTGTTCTTGGCTGGCAACATCCCCCATGACTCTGGAAGCGGAGTTGAGGATATTGATCGGAGGATAGATACCAAAATCAGTGAGTTCTCTGGAGAGTACAATGTGCCCGTCAAGGATACTTCTGCTTTGATCAGCAATAGGATCGCTCATATCGTCTCCTTCGATCAAAACGGTAAAAAAAGCGGTGATAGAGCCTTTGCCTTCTTCTTTGCCTGCGCGCTCCATGAGTTGCGCCAAGAGTGTCAGAGACGATGGTGGATAACCTTTTGAGGTAGGCGGTTCACCCAAAGCAAGTCCAATCTCACGTTGTGCCATAGCAAAGCGGGTGACAGAATCCATCATAAAGACTACATCTCTTCCCTGTTCTTTGAAGTATTCAGCGACAGACATGGCCGAGAATGCCCCATATTTTCTCATAAGGGGGGAGTCATCCGATGTAGCCACGATGACGACAGTATTGGTCAAGTCACCACCTAAGTTTTTTTCGATAAATTCCGGCACTTCGCGTCCTCTTTCACCAATGAGTGCAACGATTTTGATAGGGGCTTCACTCCCGCGGACAATCATACCCATCAGTGTTGATTTACCCACACCACTTCCTGCAAAGATACCCAGTTTTTGTCCTTCTCCACAGGTTAAAAGTCCATCAATGGTTTTGACTCCAACAGAAAAAGGTTTGGTGATCATACCCCGTTTCATGGCATCGATTGGCGCTTTGATGATGGGCATTTTCTTTTTGACTTTGATAGGTGCTTTGCCATCTTTGGGATTCATAAAGGGGTCAACAACGCGTCCAAGGATAGCATCACTGATACCTATACTCAGGCCTTCTTCATCGATATAAGCGCTGTCACCTATCTTGAGACCTTCGACATAGCGAAAAGGTGACACGATAAAAGAGTGTTTGTTGAGTTGCGTTACCATCGAAAGTTCGATTCTGTTTTTATCATGAGAAGAGACGATTTTGATGATATCTCCGATGCTGGGATTCAGTCCGGTGATTTCAATATGCGTGGCAGTGATATTTTCTACTCTGCCAAAATGCACAGTAATAGAGTCAGAAAGTTTGTTTTTGATGGAAGATAATTTCATAGTATACTCATCATAACAAGTGCTGCATTTTTATTATTTATCATGATAGAAGTGTACTAGGATTTGACTTTTAAGAAGATGTAAAAACAGCATGCCAAAACTGTTGCGGCATGCTGTGAAGTGTAGTTATTACCGCACCAACAAATAATCTGAAGTTTTGAGAGAACGGGAAGGAGTAAGATGTGCGTCAAAAAATACGCAGGACTAACTGGTTAATTCAAATATTTTTTGGTGTGCAGATTGCTTCTTCCCGTTCTCCCCGAAGGGTGCAGTACTTTTGTCCATACTCTGCGTTAGATTTTTTCGAATTCGCTAAGGCGAGTCCTTTAAAAATCTGCCTTGATTATGAACAAAATTACTGCATCAAAAATTCAGATTATTTGTTGGTGCAGTAATAAATTAGAGGATTACCATTTTCTGATAATTCGATGACATGTCAAACATCGATTGAGTGTTTTATTATAAGCAGCAACAGATTGATTTTTGGTACCGGTTTTAAAATTCTCCAGTATTGAATCTGCCAGTTCTTCTATCGCTTTTGCTTCTGTTCGGGCATAACGTCTTGGGTTAAATGCTCCAACTTTATCTTTTTCATCAACTTCATCACAAATGATTTTACATTTCTGACATTGTCTTTAAAGTCTGAGACACCTTTTTTTAGTATCGATTCACTATTGTATAAAAATCCCTTTTGGATTGTTGTCATCGCCGCTTCCAACCCTTGCATCGTTTTGACTCTATTTGCTGCATCATCCCCTGCACCTGCAAATGTTACACCTGTTGATAAAAGTAATGCCAATAAAACTTTTTTCATTTCTCTTCTCCTTTAAATGTATTATAAATTATAATTATAATACATTGGCTATTATTTTTTGCTTAAATATAATAAAAGATTATAAAAAATTTTAGTATATATGTTGAGGATGGAGTGATGCAAGTAGAGTAAATGATGAAAAAATTTACTCTACTGAAAATATAGGTGAGAAATTAAAATCTGATAGATTTTGGAGAGTTGATAAAGTTTAAAAATTCACTTCGGGTTTTGGTTTCCCTAAACATGCCTCTTAGAGCGGATGAGGTTGTAGTGGAATTGACTTTCTCAACGCCTCGCATCTCCATACACATATGTCTGGCCTGAATGACAACACCGACACCTTTTGGCTTGATAACATCAGTGATGGCATCTGCTATTTGTTCAGTCATCTGCTCTTGAATCTGCAACCGTCTGGCAAATACTTCAACCATGCGGGGAATCTTGGAGAGGCCAACAACTTTTCCATCAGGAATATAAGCGACATGTGCACGGCCGATGATAGGCAGCAGATGGTGTTCACACATAGAGTAGAACTCGATATCTTTAATGAGTACCATCTCGTCGTTACTGCTTTGAAAGAGTGCTTCATTGAGGATGACTTTTGGATCCTGTCTGTATCCTTTGGTCATAAACTCAAATGCTTTGAAAACGCGTTCTGGTGTCTTCAGCAAGCCTTCCCGTTGGGCATCTTCACCGATGATTGTCAGCATATTTTTAACAGATTCTTCAAATAATTTTTTTTCTTGCATTATATTCTCTCTTGAGGGTTTATCATGATAGCAGTGTACTAGGATTTGACTTTTATCATGATAATGTATAAAGAAATTGTTAGTTTATAGCCTATAACGTATGTATTCTTTGATATTATAGGGTTTTTTATTGCAGATAATTATATAATGGTCGATTTATAGAAAATAACTCTATAAATACAGGAGCAAATAGATGTCATTTTTAACAATACTTGGTGCTTTTTTTGTAATTTCTGGG
>JANTGR010000149.1 GCA_024762875.1 Sulfurospirillum sp. | reverse complement strand
GCATGGACAGAGAGGTTGATGTGGTCAAGTATGGTTGTATCATGATAGACAAAACTAAGGTCGGTAACTTCAATCTGCTTTTTCAAAATTTGTCGCTATGTTGAGGAGATTTGTTTCCCAATCCTTGGATAGGGGATCGATGATGCGCACAGAGCCATGGATTTGACTGGCGATCTGTTTGGCTGCTTTTTGTGTGAACTGCGGTGCGATAAAAATCGTTTTGATGTTTTTTTTGTTTGCAAAGTCGATCAATCTTTTCATATAGCGAAGACTCGGCTCTTTGCCTTCTTTTTCGATGGCAATCTGCGTGAGATTGTAGTCATGGGCAAAGTAACCAAACGAGGGGTGAAAGACGATAAAAGTACGATTTTTAACGCCCGATAAAATCTTTTTTATCTTTCCATCAAGGGTATCGATCTCTTTGACAAATGCTTTGTAGTTATCATGATAGCGCTGTTTGTGGGCACTGTCAAGCTGAGTCAGGGCATCCATGATCACTTTTGCCTGGGATTTGACCAAGGCAGGTGAAAGCCAGACATGGGGGTCAAGACCGCTGTGTTCATGCAAATCATGCTGCTCTTTTGTATGCGTATCTTCCAGCATCGGCATTTTTTGGATGGAGGCAGTTGTATCGATGAAGTGTAGTTTTGGATTGATACTTTGAAATCTTTTGAGCCAGTTTTGTTCAAAAGGAACACCTATGGTGAAGTAGAGTGAAGCATCTTTGAGAGCTTTTAACTGGCTGGGTCTTGGTGCATAGGTTGCCGGAGAAGCACCGGCTGGAACCAGTACGGTTACATTTGCATCCTTGCCCGCGATCTTTTGTACGAAGTACTTTTGCGGTGCAATCGAAACAGCGACAGAAACAGTGGCAAAGGCGCTTAAAGCGGTGATGAGTAAGAGTATCAATGTTTTTATCATGATACAATTATACTTTTTTTTGCCTTCTAATATACCAAAATATCAAAAGCGCAAGCAGTGCCAGAATAATCAGCGTGATCTCTTTTGTATGCGCTTTTGCCAAGGCTTCATTGGCACCGAAAAAATAACCGATAAGAGCCAGTAATATGACCCACACACCAGCCCCCAGGGTGGTATAGAGTGAAAACAGTTTTAGATCCATTTTGGCAAGTCCGGCCGGAAAAGAGATGTATTGTCTCACAGCCGGAATCAGTCTGCCGGAAAATGTGGATATAGCACCATGGTCTTTGAAAAATTTTTCTGTTTTTGTGATCGTTTCTTCTGATATAAAGAAGTATTTACCATACTTTAGCAAAAATCCACGCCCAAACTTGACTGCTAAAAAGTAGTTAAACAAAGCACCACTGAGAGAGCCCAGTATACCTATCATGATAGCCAGTACGAGATTCATTTTGCCCTGTGCGGCTAAAAAACCTGCCGGTATCATCGCTACTTCTGAAGGAAAAGGAAAGAAACTGCTCTCCAAAAACATCATGATAAAGATACCTGCATAACCCAAACTATCGACAGTATTGACGATGAAATCGACTATTTCGTTTAGCATTTATATGTACCACACCAAGAGTAAAATACCAAAGATGATACGATAGATACCAAAGGCATTAAAGGTAAATTTCTCCAAAAATTTGATAAAAAATTTCATGGTAAAGTATGCGACCACAAACGCCACAACAAATCCCACAAACAGTGTCAGGATGCCTTCACTGGAAAACTCATCATAATGTTTGAGCAGGTCATACCCGCTTGTCGCACCCATTACAGGCAGCGCAAGCAAAAATGAAAATTCTGCTGCAGCTTTTCGGGAAAGCCCCACTAAAAGTGCGCCTACGATAGTCGAACCCGCGCGGGAAGTGCCGGGGATGAGGGCAAAGACCTGGGCGATGCCTATCCAGATGGCTTGTTTGTAGGTGACATCTTCGACTTGGGCAGTGTGCTGTTTCTCTTCTTTGTAAAAATACTCCAAAATCAAAAAAGCAATACCGCCGATGATGAACATATAGGCGACGACTTGGGCGTTGAATGCCTCTTTGATGATGTCTTTGAAGATAAACCCGATCACAGCAAGCGGCAAAAATGCGATGATGACTTTCACCCACAAATCTATCTTTGAGAGTGTAAACTTATCTTTATAGTTAAAGACCACAGCGAGGATGGCAGCGAGTTGGATGATGACCATAAAGGCTTTGTTCTCGGAATTTTCTGCCATACCCATCCAGTCTGCGACGACGATCATGTGTCCTGTTGAAGAGATAGGGAGAAATTCGGTAAAACCCTCCACGATACCCAAGATGATAGATTGAAAAATATCCACTTAAAATCCTTACAATTAAAATTATTTTATAATATCGACATCTTTTTAAAGAAATGTAGTGTTAGGGTCTTGTTTGCATACATTTTGAGAGGACAAATCCTCCCGTTGGTCTGAGCCTCTAAAAATGTATGCAAACAAGACCCTTAATATTCTTAGGAGTATGTGTAGTACATTTCGCAGAGGCTCAGACCGCAGGGAGGATTTGTCCTCGGAGAAATGTACTACACATACTCCTAAACTTTTGCCAACTTTTGTCGCTCTTTATAATCTGGCAGATATTTTCCCACTTCTGCCCAAAACGCTTTAGAGTGGTTTTTGTGTTTGATGTGGGCTAGTTCGTGTACCACAACATACTCGACAAAATGAGGGTGCATGTTAGCCAGGTGTGTGTTAAAATTGAGTCTGTTTTTCCCCGAGCATGAACCCCAGCGTGTACGGTTTTTGCGAAAACCTACAAAGGTGGGAGTGAGCATCATGATAGATGACCACTTCTCTACCAAAGGCAAGATAAGTGCCTGGGCTTCTTCTTTTGTGGCACTATCATGATAGGGAGTATGTGCGATTTTTTCCTGCTGATTTTTGATCCATGAAGCTTTTTTGGCAACAAAATCAAATATAACTTTTTGAGGTGTAAAATAGTTGGTACTCACAACGACTGAGCCATCAGGTTTGATTCTGATATAGCTGTGTTTTTGGGTGATATTTTTTTTCAGGGTAAAGGTTATACCGGCATGTCTGGATGTCATGAATCTAGTATCAGCGGTATTTTGATGACAAATTCTGCTCCTTCACAGGTCGTATCTTTAAATGGATAGCGTACATTTTCAACCGTAAGCTTGCCTTGTAGATGTTTTTCAATAATCTCTTTACTCATATAAAGTCCGATACCGGTGCCATGTGATTTGTGTTTGGTTGTGAAGTAAGGCTCAAAGATTTTGTGCATGATATCTTTCTCTATACCTCCGGCACTATCTCTTATCATGATAGAGAGAAAACCATTTTCTACTTTGGTGCTGACTATGATCAGGGAGTTAGGGGGACAGGTAGTTTTGCATAGCGCATCTTTAGCATTGTTGAGTATATTGATGACCACCTGCAGCAGCTCATTTTCAAATGTCTCTACACGTGCATCTTCGATATGGGTGATGATCTCAATGTCAGAGTTTTTAAAATTTGCACTCACCAGATTCAGTGCAGTCTGGATCAATTCCGATATGTAAAAATGTGTTTTTTCTCTATTTGGTTTGAAAAAATTTCTAAAATCATCAATCGTCTGTGTAAGGTGCTGGGTGTAGTTTTCTATATTGGTAAGTTTCTCATCAAAATGTTGAATACAGGCAGTTTGGTCTTCTTTTTGACTCAGGTCAAATTTCTCAAGTAGAAGTTTGGATTTTAAGCCAATGGCAATAGCGTTGATAGCGCCTAAAGGCTGGCGCCACTGATGGGCGATATTGGCGATCATTTCCCCCATGGATGCCATTTTTGACTGTTGGAAAAGTATTTGGTCTTTGTGTCTTGTTTCGGCTATCTCTTTTTGTACTTTTTCTTCCAAATGGGCATTGATATCTTTTAATCTGTTTCTGGTTTGTGCCAGTGTAAGATGTGTTTCAACCCGCTTTAATAAAACAGAGGGGAAAAATGGTTTGGTCACATAATCGACACTGCCGCACTCAAAACCTTTCACAATATCCTTTTCATCATCTTTAATGGTAATAAAGATAACAGGTATCTCTCTTGTTGAAGGATCTTCTTTGAGTTGATGGCAAACTGTATAGCCGTCCATCTTGGGCATCAGTACATCTAAAAGTATCAGATCAACCTTGCTGTTTTTGGTGATTTCTATACCTTTTTTGCCATCTTGGGCATAGAGCAGATGATAACCTGCCCCACTGAGTATGTTAAGCGCTACCTGTAAGTTTTGACTATTGTCATCGATGATAAGTACTGTAAGATCTTCATTCTTCACAGATATCATAAAATTCCTTGTCAGTAGATTGTGGCGAGATTAATAAATGCATCATAGCATTATTTTTTTTAACTTTTCTATAAATTTAGGAAAATTATTTAGCATAAAATTGACTCTGTCGATATCAAAACTTTTGGCATAGGTGATGAGTTCTTCGGAATAGGCTGAAAGAAGATTATTTTTATACTCTTTGGCGATCTCTTCCAAGTTATGGGCAAAAGTGAGGATACGTGTAAAATCACCACTGTTTTTGACATCCTGAAATGTTGTCATCTGGTCT
>JANTGR010000148.1 GCA_024762875.1 Sulfurospirillum sp. | reverse complement strand
AGCATATGATCACGATCCCCATGTCCAAAAATGGCAGAAGCCTCAACCTCTCCGTAGCCGTAGGTATCGTACTTTATGACGCAATCCGGCAAAATTTCGACACTTTCGACACTTTTTAATTAAATTTTTTTGCCTTTTGGTCGATACTGCTTTATAGAAAAACTTTTATAAGGTATGTATCATGAAAAATACAGTGTTAATTTTAATGTTATTTGTTGCATGTGCAACAAATGTTATGGCATTTGACAATGCTAATAACAATAGCGTCAGTGAACTTATTCCTGAATTGAATAATATCAGTACCCAAAAAACATTTACAGGGTATGGATCACTCTGGGACAAGAAAAAAGATTTATATCATTTTACACCTGCTGTAGATGGAACATATATTGTTAGGGTAACGTCAAATCAACAATTTAAATTCAAAGCAGGAACCTCAAAAAATTCAGGTAATATTATTTCCACAATAACAAATGAAACATCGATTCAAGAAAATATTCCCGCCAATGCCAATCAAACGATTCATCTCTGGCTGAATAATCAGAATGCTAATCAGCATGGACCTTATACACTTACGATAACATTTACGCCTGATGCAGTGACATCACCTTCGCCTCAACAGCCGGAAACTATTACTCTAACAGGGATATTAAGGGATTTTCACGCTTCACATCCAGATTTTGAAAAATATGCAGATATACATAACTGGAGTTTCTCCGGTTTGGATACAGGTATTGTGAAAAATAGTCTTGGCGCTGATAAAAAGCCGGTTTTTAACGGTCCAACCAAATCAACAACCAATCAAGCTAACTTCTATCAGTGGTATCATGATGATCCGACGGTCAATAAATCCAAATCATATAACATCACTCTGCACAAAGTTGGTGATGTGTATCAATACGACAGTGCAAATGAGCCAGTCGGAAACAATGCGAATCCCAAAGGTTTTTTCCCTCTGGATGGTGAGTTGTTTGGCAATGAAGGAAATGTACACAATTATCATATGACATATGAGATACATTCCCGATTCACCTATCAAGGTGGGGAAACTTTTACATTTAGTGGAGATGATGATGTATGGGTGTTTATTGATAATCAACTTGTAGTAGATATCGGTGGTGTCCACAGTAGAATTGAAAAATCAGTCAGACTGAATGATTTAAATTTAATCCATGGAAAAACATATGATTTCGATATGTTTTGGGCAGAAAGACATACTACACAATCAAATTTCAAAATAACAACAACGATGAAATTGCAAGAAAATCAGCCAGCCGAGGAAAATTTAACCTCTGGTACATGTAGTGAAGCACCTGCTGATCTACTTACATTCAACAAAGATTTTGATTTTAGTAAAAACAGTGATGTGAACGGAAACGGTGGCGTCGGTACTGTAGCAAGATATAAAAATGTTGCAACGTATGATGGCGAGACTCTGGATTTACTTGTAAAAGTGGAAGATCTAAAAAATATGAGCTCTCTCAATATCGGAGACAGTACGCCGAAAGGTTTCAAATTTCAGAAAGTAAACGGAACCGATCCGTCAGTCGGTTTTTTTATCAAAGATAACCGTGGGGATCCTCAGGGAACCGTTTATGACGCGACACTCCGTTTTACTTTTGTCAAACAAGATACAGATGAACCTGTCACTGTTGATTTCGAGACACAGGTTTATGATATAGACAATTTTAAAAACAGAAAAGAACAGGTTAAAATCAACAAAGATGATTATCTCTTTTTTCAGACAAGCGATGATAGTGAGATAAACGGCAGGAGAGTGGGAGATCTGGACATTTTTGATCGTACTGCTTATGAGGGAGATCAGGATTCATCAGGAATAACCCCTGATGAAATGGTCAAATTTGTCCATCAGAACAGAAGTTCGATCGATCTGCATTTTGTGCAGATTAAAAATAAATCTGCCGGACAAAGTGCCGGGCGTGCAGGTTTTAACCTGGTATTTGGAAAAACGGAGCTTGGGTTGCCTTCGTGTCAACAAAATACTGAACTAATCGCAGACTACCACTTTGATAAATGTTCATGGAATGGTATAGCTGATGAAGTCAAAGACAGCGCAGGAAATAACGATGCGACACCACAAGAGCATTTGGACAGTGTCGATGGGGCAGTGCAAAGAGCGATTAAATTTGATCAAAATAGTGTCATTCGGGAATCAGTGGATTTTACGCTTTCATCAGAACCTTTTTCACTTTCATTCTGGATCAATCCTCAAAATCTGCCTCAAAGCGATTATATGGGAATTCTGGATAAAGAGATCGAGTTTTATTTGAAAAAAGATGGAGCACTCGATCTCAATCTGAAAAATGGTGCAAATAGTATCGTTACTGATGAGAAAGTCGACTTGAACAAATGGACACATGTGGCTATCATAAACGATGGGACAAATGTCAAACTCTATCTTGATGCAACAGAAGCCGGTTCTGCCAGTGCACAAAACCTGGGAGAGCAATCTGACTCACATCATCTGATGATAGGTGCAACCGATTGGTATGAACAAGATACATTTGATGGTTATATGGATGAGTTGAAGTTTTATAACGGAGCACTTACAGGCCAACAACTCACACAACTTTATCAGAATGAGAAAGCAGGTAATAATTTTGATGGTAGTGTCCGTACGCTAGTTGAATGTTCACAAGATGTCCCCACCTGTTACATGATGACGGATAATAAAAGAGCGATTTATACCGTGCATCCGGATATCGATGCGACACCACTGCCTTCTACCTCTTCAAAACAGACCAATAAATTGTTAAAAGGGGAAGGAAGTGCCTATCGTGCAAAAGATGGTTTGGTATATGCTTTTGACGGAGAGGATGGTAGAACAGAAAATATTAACTTGTATGCAATCGATCCTACCAGCGGTACACTCAATCTGGTCAAAGAGAATCTTTTCAATGGAGAAGTGGAAGCGGCTGAGTTTTATATCGATCCATCAAGTGGTCAGGAGAGACTGTTTGTATTGTCCAAAGAACACGATACCAAACTCTTTGCATTTGATCCGCAAAACGATTGGAACGTAATCTCTGGTTATCCCAAATATATAGATGGAAGTACAACAAGACTCGCAAGTCTTGCGATCGATCCTCGTACTGGGAATGCATACGCTACACTCGATTATCAGTATGATAATAAACCGCCCAAATTATACACATTGAATTTGTCAACTGGACAAACTCAATTTTTCAAGGAATTGGACAAAAATCTCGATGCAGAAGGGCTCGCTTTCGGTTCGGATAACAGAATTTATGCGGAGGATGAGCGAGACCACAGACGCTTGTATAAGATCAATCTTGAAGATGGGAGTGTAGTACCTGCCGCTATACTTGGTGGAAGCGGCGATTTTGAATCGATCTCCTGTGATGGCGGTAGAGAATTTTACTTCCTCTCAATAGAAGACAGAACCATAAACGAAGGAAATAGCGGTACACAAGATATGCAGTTTGAGGTGAAATTGAATAAAACTGCCAAAGAAGATGTACATTTTACTTATAATGTGATAGATGAAACGGCCAGGGAGGATGATGATTATTTTGTAGATGACCCCAAAACAGGAGTGATCCCGGCAGGAACAGATAGCGCACTGGTGACTGTAAAAATCAAAGGAGATTTTCAATATGAACCGGATGAAACATTTAAAGTCATCATTACAGATACAGATCTGGCGACCATTGTAGATGGCAATGCCACAGGAATTATTCTAAATGATGATACATTTATGGTCAATGCCTGGGACATAGGCAATAGTGCATCTCAGACGCATCCGGTGATAGGCACGAAGATCGTCAATGATGATATTGTGCTCAATATAGGCATTACCAGTCCGGTAGGTAATGAAAAGATTGATGTCAACGCTTCCCTGGCGTTCGGGGAAGAGAATCAGACGATAAGCGACATGAAACAGTTACATTTTACATCGAGTCAGAAAATCAAGCAAGTAAACTTCGGGAAAGTTACTCAAGCTTACAAAAATGCATTTGTACTGTTTACATTTCAAAATGATCAGAACGAGACAGTGCACACAAAATCTTTAGATAATTTTGCCATCCGTCCGGATCATTTTGCTATCTCACTGCCACAAAAGCTCATAGCGGGGAAGGATTTTAACATCACTATTCAGGCTGAAGATAGTTTGAATCACCTTGTGCCCAACTATGAAGAGAGTGCAACGGTTGTGATGGATGTCAATGAAAGTAAAGCAATTCATGGATGTCAATTGGGCGCTATTGATCTCTCCAGTATAGTATTTCATCAGGGTGTAGCAAAAGTTCGCGCTAACTATAGTGATGTCGGACAACTGACATTTAAAATTTCTGAAGTCAACGGCAGCGAATATGCAAAAATAGATACTGAAGATTCATCGGAAAACGTGAAATTTATCACTCCAGCTGAACTGCTCACTCCACTGATCAAGCCAGCCAAAATGCATCTTGACTGGAGTTTTGAGAATGGTGATACAGTGAATGATTATACCTATTACAACAGTTATGATCCTGACGATCCGGATCTGCGTAGCATGTTTGCACAACTTA
>JANTGR010000147.1 GCA_024762875.1 Sulfurospirillum sp. | reverse complement strand
GGTGGTTGAGATCTTTTATCATGACAGACCACTCTTTGTTGGATATGCCCTGTATAAATTCATTGTCGTCATATTCGGGATAACTGCCGGCAGCTAAAATAGAACCGGTTTTGGCATTCATCACAATAAGCGCACCATTTCTATCACCAAAGAGTTGACTGAGGTATGCCTGTACGCGTATATCGATTCCGAGTTTCAGTGCAGAGGCATGAGGCTTGTTGAGAGCAAGTGTGCCCAGGCTTTTGTTAAGTGCAGTGACTTTGATCTTCCTGGTACCCAGTGTGCCTTGCAGTTTTTCATTGTAGTATTTCTCGATACCGCTTTTGCCCACTATGCCAGTTAGTTTGGCAACAGGGTTGTTTGTTGCTTCATTGGTATTGGCTTTGGCAACATAGCCGATGATGTGTGCTGTCAGTTCACCCTGTGGGTAGAAACGCTTGGCAGCAGGAGCAAGAAAAATAGCGGGTTTGTTACTAAAGTTTGCAAATTTTGCGATAAAGTCATCATAAGGGATAAAAGACATTATCATGATAGGTTTATGGTTATAGGGACTGTTGTATTTTCGATATTGTAAAGAGAGCTTTTTGATGTCGATATTGAGCTCATCGGCGATAAATTGCAGATTTTTGTGTAAGAGATCTTTTTTGAGGTGGGGTTTTAAAGCGAGTGAGAACCCCAGCTTGTTGACTGCCAGCGGCTTTGAAAGTCTATCTTTGATCTCTCCTCTAGTGGCTGTAAAATGTTCTGTTTTTACAAGATTTTGTATGGCAAGTTTCTCATAATAGGTATTGGACTTGATGGATAAAAAATAAAGACGCGAGAGTATCACGACAGCAAAAAGAGCAAAAACAAGCAGGATAAACTGTATGCGTTTTTTCATAAGAACACCAGTGCCAAGAAAATATCAGTGACAATAAAGAGCAGATAGTTGAGTGTGAAAATGGGAAGAGGCACATTAAAGAGATAGGCTAAAAAGAGATTGAAGAGATAATAACCCAGATAGCCGATCGTAACATAAGCAATAATCAGACAGAGTTGGCAGTGGACATATTTTTGAAAAGATTGAAAAATGAGTTTATAAAAAATAAGCGTAAAAAAGAAAAATGAAAGTAAAATCAATCCTCTGTCTATCTCAACATAGAGTGCATAGAGAAAAATAAGCACAAAATCCCGATAACGCTGCTCATCATGAATATGGTAAATGATATAGTAAAATCCCAGTCCCAAAAGGGGGCTGAGTGTGAGCGTCATAGAAGCCAGTGACGTATAAATAATAGCAATGACAAAAATGAGATAAGGTGTCAGGGTTTGATGATAAGTGCTATTTCGTCGCATATCGGAAAATGTTTGCATTTGATACAGTCTGCCCATATTTTATGTTCGGGAAGAGATTCTTTGGGAATCTCGCTAAAGCCTATTTTTTCAAAAAAAGCTTTTTGATAGGTGAGGGTGAAAAGTTGATGTATGCCAAGATCTTTGGCTTCTTTGATAGTGAAATGAACCAAATTTTGCCCGATATGCAGTCCCCGATACGCTGTATCGACTATGAGGCTTCTCACTTCTGCCAAATCCGGTGCATGGATGTGCAATGCGGCAAAACCGACTAATGTATCTGATTTTTTTGCCAGGACATAAGAGCGGATATTGGTGGCTATTTCATCATCAGAACGAAAGAGAATGATACCTGACTTGACTTCGGGAAGTACCAGATTCTGCATGGATTCTATATCATTTAGTGTGGCTTTTGTATAGGTAATATTCATGGACAGTTCACTTGAAAAAGTTTGTGAAAGATGATTTTATTGGCTTCATCAATCCCTCTTCGTTTTAAATTTGATACGAGTATAGCGCCTGGAAAATTTTTTTTAAGTTTGGCTATCTCTTTTTGTTTTAATTTGTCACTTTTTGTAAAAATCTCTATGATCTCCTGATCACCGCGTTTGATATGCTGCAGATAGTCTCTCACCTCTTGATCAATTTGCATGCTGGGGTGTCTTGCATCGACAAGGTGGATAAAAACACGGATTGAACTTCTCTCTTTGATAAATTCATTGAGGCTGCGCTGCCAGGCGGCTTTTTCACTTTTGGATACTTTGGCATATCCAAAGCCGGGTAGATCAACCAGCCTGGCATACATACGATCTTCACCGCAAAGATAGGTGATATCAAAAAAATTGATTAGTCTTGTTTTCCCCGGGGTAGAGGAACTTTTAGCCAGGTTTTTTCTGTTGGTAAGGGAGTTGATGAAGCTGCTTTTACCAACATTACTGCGCCCCATAATAGCGATTTCACTCATATCTGCCGGAAGTGCCAGTTTGATGTTGGGTGCGGAAATAATGAACTCTGCTTCGATAAGTTTTACCATACTGTTTACTCTTTCACTGAAAATATAAATTTAACGGGTTTTTTGACACCGCCTTTGATGATTGATTTGCCTGAAATTCTGTCTATCATGATATGTTCGCCATAGAGTTTTCTATCCTGGTTTTTATCATGGATAAAAGCATCACCTGACATCTCATATATCAGTGTGGATGGATCATAACGTAATGTTTGTGCGCGTCCCTCAAAATCCTGTGTTTTGGTATGGATACTGAAGGTAATATGCCCTTGTGCGACATACTCTTTGGGTTTATTACTCTTGTCAAAATAGATCGTAATCTTGGATGCTTTGATAAGGTCTTCACCTTTTTTGAGTGTGACATGGCCTGTGAGGATTGAGAGCATTTTTTTCTCATCTGCCGCAAAATTATCTGCACTGATTTCTACCTTCTGGGCATACAGTATGTGCGTTAAAACCAGCAATACAATCAGATATTTCATTGGTCATTTACCTCTAATCTGTAATGCATTTTTTCCCCTTTGATTTTACCATTTGTCATATCATAGATAAAAGAGTCACCTACCATCGTTCCTTTGGCTGATGTCAGCGTGAAGGGTACAGGACTTTTTACGATTTTGGTTATGGTATTATACTCTAATTCTCTGCTTTTTATCCGCATGCTTTTATTATTGTCATACCTAACATCCCCACTCAGGTAAAGGCGTTCATTTTGGTAACGTGCTTTTTGGGCTATCAGCGTATGGGTGATATCTTTTTTGACAAAAGTGGTATTTAAATCATACAGTTCATCATAGGTTTTAAATTTAAGTGCTTTGGAAGCTTCCAGGTGCTCACTGATACCGTTTGCATCAATTTTACACCCTTTTAGGCCATAAAAAGCAACGGTTGTATAATTGATATCATTGGTTGAAACACGTAAATCTTTAGGCTGTTTGGTAGAAAGAAAAGTGATTTCAGCAGCAAACAACAGCAGTATAATAGCAAAAATTTTTAAACCCACTGATCTAAAAACCTTTGTGTCAAGCCCTCTTTTTCCAAAATGATTTCAATCATTTCACGTATCGCATCCTCTCCGCCTTTTTTCTCAAGTACGATATCAACTATTTCCCGTATAGGTCTGACACCGTTTTGTGGTGTAAATGAGAGTTGGGCATTTTGTAACATATGATAATCATTGAGATCATCTCCGATGGCTGCAACATTTTGATAGGAGAGATTGGCATCTTTTAAGATAATCTCCAGTTCTCTTTGTTTGTTTTTGACACCCTGATAGATGTAAGAAATACCCAATTCCTCGGCACGGCGCGTAACGATTTTAGACTCACGACCGGTGATGATGGCTACTTTCTTGCCCATTTTTATCCACGTTGCGATGGCAAGGCCGTCTTTGACAGAAAAGGTCTTGATCTCATCACCCGCCTCTGTATAGGTAATGCCTCCGGATGTAAGACAGCCGTCAACGTCCAATACCAGCAGTTCTATCACAGGATGCCTTTGGTACTCGGTATGCCCGCGCGGCTGTTTGTAGAAGTGGCCCGTCTGAGTGCTACGGCACAGGATTTAAAAGCTGCTTCAATGATATGGTGCCTGTTTTTACCCCGTAGAGCGACAATATGCATCGTAAGAGAAGCATTGAAACAAAGTGCCCGAAAGAACTCTTCTACCAATTCTACATCAAATTCTCCAACTTTATCACTGAGATCCACCTCATAATATAAAAATGGCCGGTTACTCAAATCAAGTGCCGTATTGATACTGGCTTCATCCATTACGACGGTAGCTTCACCGAATCTTTCGACATTTTCGATAGGAAATATCTCTTTTTTCAGCGCTTGTCCGATCACAATTGCTACATCTTCTACGGTATGATGAAAATCAACGTGTGTGTCCCCTTTACAGGAAAGCGTGAGATTGAGGAGACCATGCTTGGTAAATGATTCCAGCATGTGATCAAAAAAACCGATGCCGGTACTAATATCACTTTTACCTTCTCCATATAATTCTAAAGAAACGCTTATCCGGGTTTCCTTGGTCTCTCTTGTGATTTCTGTCATAAATATTCCTTTACGATAAATGCTCCATCAAAATAGTGACTGGAGATAAATGCTTCTGCTTCATCAACGGTTTTAAAATCTCCGATGAGAACTTTATAGTATGTTTTTTGCCAAAATGTTTTTGTTTTTAAACTGGCCTGATATTTTCCGCCTATTATAGCATATTTTCT
>JANTGR010000146.1 GCA_024762875.1 Sulfurospirillum sp. | reverse complement strand
GTGAGTCACCATGTACGAGCAAGACCTCTCCATCGAAACTGTGCGTCTGTTTGTCAAGTGTTTTGAAAAAATCTGTAAAACCGTTTTTATCGTCCAGTTGTGCCAGAAAATCATCCTGATAACCACCATCACTTAACTCATATGGAAAGTAGATATCTGCCTGTATTGCGATCACAACACCGGCAAGATTATTCTTTTTTGCCTCTTCAAAAGAGTCGTTGAGCCATTGTATATTTGCTTTGTTACGCGCCTGGTACTCTGCTGTTGCCGCATCACAATCAGCCTGCGTTCTTTTGGACTTTTTAGTACACTGTTTTTCGGTCGCTACCAGATTGTTATTGCTTCCGACAACATCCAGTGCGACAAACATGACATTATTTTTGACAAATCTACTGTTTTCGCTATAAGCTTCTCCTGGAGCTCCTTGTCTTGTCAAACAAAAAGGATTTTTACCCTGAAGCGCGTTTTTATCAAAAAAGACTTTGCGGATATAAGAGAGTCTTTCGATAGGATCGTAGCTACCATTGCTTGTACGATGACAATCTGTCCATTCATTGTCTCCGAGTGAGTAGAGTGTAGGTGCATTGAGTTTGTTAAAGTAAGTCACAAGATCTTCACCAATGGTTTTGTCTGTACAGACTGAGTGACCGTTTTTTGTATCACCTGTAAAGATATTAAAATCAACATGATGTGCGTTAATAGATTTTAATGTTTCCATTTTAACAACATCATCAAATATAGGCTCATTAGGCAAAATGGCTACTTTAAATGCCGGATATGTTTTTGGTGTACATTTAGGTGAAATCGACTTTTTTTGAACTTTTGCAGTTGAGGTTGTGTATTTACTGCTGCTTGTTTTGGGATTATTCAATTCTTTTGCAGATGCCGTTCCTCCACACCCGATTAAAGATACAGCCACCAACAGACTCATTCCTATGCTTAAGCCAACGTGTTTCTTGCCATAATTGCTCATAATTATTCCTTATTTAAATTTATTTTATACAAAATTATTGTACTTTTATCTAGTTACACAGCAGTAACATAATGGTTGCAATTTGGTAACTTTTAAAGTATTATTTTAAATTTGAAAGTATGAAGTTAGTTTTGTTTAGGAAATTGATAGATAAGATGGAGTGTGGGAAAAACCGTTGCCGGTTGCCGGGTTGGAAAAGTGTTTTATACCCGGCAAAAGATGACTATGATTTAGTCATCTTTGTCGACTTTGAGTATCTTGGCCGTAACCGGATCGACAAGTACCTCCATCTCTTTTCCCTCTTTTGTCTTGATCTTGATCTCATAGACCAGATAGTCATCTTCTTCATCCAGTTTTGCTTTGACGACTTGACCGTCAACGCTCTTTTTTGCTGCTTCGATCGCCTGGATCATCGTGACAGTTACTTGATGCATCGCTTTTTTTTCAGAGTCGAAAAGTCCTACTTTGATGGAGCCTTTGAAGTCATCCGCCATGACAGATGAGCCGGCCAGCAAGCCTGTTGCAATGAGAGATAAAATAAGTTTGTTCATGAAAAATCCTTTTTGCTAATTTGACTTATAGTATAAACCGGCAAGATGAAACAAAGATGAATGTTTTATCTTTTAGAAAGTTTTACCAACACATTTTCATTTTGTTTTGATATACTACTTTTTTTAAACATACGGTTATTGAGCAAATGACTATTAATGCTGAAAATCGGGGCTTTGATTATAGGGTATATCTGGGAGCATTATGGTGTAGATTGCATTTTTGGATTTGGTATGATCGAGATGACAATCGATTTTTTCATTTTGATTTCATTTATTTTGTTTAAAATAAAACAAAACCAAACAGGAACGTAATCGTATGCAGGATTTTTTCAACCATTCCGTTTTACCTTTTGTTGAACATTTTAAAGACTATGCCGTATGGATTGCTTTTTTTGCTGCCTTTGGTGAGACACTCATCGGTCTAGGATTTTTGTTGCCTGGATCGACATTTTTACTGCTTTTGGGTGTTTTGGCAGGACAAGGGCATTTTGATATCGTTTCACTATTCATCTTTGCAATCGCAGGTGCTTATCTGGGAGATATAAGCAACTATTATCTGGGCAAACACTACGGCACTGCACTGTTGCAGAAATCCTGGATTCCTTTTTCAGATACACAGTTAAAAAAGGCACATACATTTTTAAATACGCACGGTGCAAAATCAGTTTTTCTTGCCCGTTTCATGCCGGCACTTAAAGAGAGTGTTCCTTTTCTTGCGGGGTCTTTGAAAATGCAGCGCCGCAAGTTTCTCTTCTGGGACTTTTTAGGCTCTGTAGGCTGGAGTTTGGAGTTTATGGGGATTGGCTACCTCTTTTCTGCATCTTTTGCACTTGCGCAAGTATGGATAACACGTACTGTATCGGTAATCGCTATACTTGTTTTCCTCTTAATACTGCTTTATCTTTTAAAACAGTTTATTGTCAATAATGCGCATGGTGCCAAAATAGTTTTGCAATCATTATGGTACTCTTTTTTACAAAATCCTTACGTATCCAAAAAGATCAAAGCACATCCAAAATTTACCGCATTTGTCAAAAATCGTTTTGACCGAAAAACTTTTTACGGATTACCGCTGACGCTGCTTGGGATTGTATTTGTTTTTGTACTCGCTCTTTTTGCCGGTATCGTGGAAGATTTTTTAAGCCGTGACCCGATCGTTTATGTAGATCACATCGTGGCAAATCTCGTGGTTGGGTGGCGAACACCGGAGTTGACTGCATTTTTTACGTGGATAACCTATCTGGGTAAAAAAGAGATCGTTTTACTTTTTCTCGTTGCAGCCACTGCTGTTTTGGCAATATACAGAAAGTATCAGGATCTTATGGCGCTCTATCTCTCTTTTACGGGTTCTGTTGCTTTTCTCTATCTGGGAAAACTCGCCTTTCACCGCCCACGACCCCTGACAGCACTCTATTTTGAATCTTCTTACTCTTTTCCCAGCGGTCATGCTACCATCGCTGTAGCGTTTTATGGATTTTTGGGTTATCTGTTTATGCGCCATACACGCGCTTTCAAAAATAGAGTCAATCTCTTCTTCGCTATGATGATACTGATACTCTTGATCGGATTGAGCCGTATTTATCTGGGAGAGCATTATATCAGTGATGTGTATAGCGGATTTTTGATAGGTACATTGTGGGTAGTCACCGCAATCGCACTGCTTAAATGGCTTGGTTTTAAAAAGTTTTTAACAGATCAGAAGCCATACCGATACGCCAAAATAATCACAGCAATCATCATCTCTGTTTCACTGGGAATGTATCTCTTGTTTAGTCTTAATTTCCATTATAAACCTGCCACCCACCCAAAGATAAAAACCCTCAAACTCGATAGCCTTAAAACACTATTTAACAAAAATTCAAATACATTTGCACAAAATATATTTGGTCTTGACTCGCAGCCGATAAATATCATCATGATAGCAGGTAACAAAGAAAAGATTTGCACCATTTTGATAAAATCTGGTTGGAAAGATTTGGATAATAATACAAAAGTAGATATCCCTCTATTTTGGCAGGCAAAAGAGCCAATTTGCAGTCTCTATATGAAAAATGACAATAGACTTTACCTTCTAAAAATATGGTCTAGTGATGCATCGTATAAAGGAAAGCAAGTCTATGTCGCCGGGGTAAATGCCATCACAGATAAACGCTGGGGTATCGTACCCGTTTTTATAAAGGATCTGGATCAGGCAAAAGAGTTCGTAGCAAATCAACTGCAAATCAAAGCAGATGTAGAAATGGCTAAACCCATCACCATGTATGAACCTTTTGTCAAAGAGAATCTTTTCGGAAATACCTATTTTAGTGATGCTAAAGTAGAGGTTTTATTAGTAAAATAGCATCTTTTTTAAGAATTAGATAAGTATAGTGTTCATTTTGATTTCATCGATATAGTTTATGATTGTATGATTTTAATAGGGAGAAATTTATGAAAATATTACTAAGCTCTACACTTGTAACAGGATTATTACTATCTTCTACACTTTTTGCAAAAGCAGTACCAGATAGTGATGAGGGATGGCATAGTCATCAACCAATGCTTCTTCTCAAAGAAAAGGCAGAAGAAAAAGTTGAGTCAAAAAAAGAAGCACTAAAGATTTTGGATAAGGTTCTTTCACCTTTTGAAGATATGATAGAGTATGCACTCGATAAAGATGTAAATAGTATGATAAATGGCTATAAAAACATTCTTGCTATTGAAAAATCAGTAAAGAGTTCTACATTGTCATATAAGACTATTTCATCAGATATTAAACATGTAGGACACTATATTGATACGAAAAATTACTCACAAGTTGCACTACTATCAACAAATATATTTAAAAATATAGTCAACCATTTTGCATATCATCAATATGTAGAAAATCAACTGCATGTTGAAAACCTCGACGGTATGGGTTTTGAGTTATTAGCGTTACTGGGCAGTAAAAAGATAGACTATAAACAATTATCTTCTATTATAGAAAATTCTAAACAACATTGGATAGCCATAAGAGATAAAGTCAATGATAAAAATTCTCAAGAGGCATTTGATTTACTCTTTAAAGCATTTAGCCAAGCTACGA
>JANTGR010000145.1 GCA_024762875.1 Sulfurospirillum sp. | reverse complement strand
GTACACTGTCAATTTCAGGTGAATCTAAAGAGATATATCCTTTAGAATACATAATGCATCACTTGCAGATTGGTATTTTGCCACCCTTTTTTCATATAAAAATGTAATGCTTTGGCGTTATTCTTATCCGCAACAAGCTGCAGTCTCTTATAACCTTTTTCTTTGGCTATTTCACTAAGATAATCAATCATCCGACTACCAATACCCAGCTTACGATATGTTTTTTGCACAACCACATCTTCAATCACACCTGAAATACCACCACTAGCAGTAGAGATAACTTGCTGCATGGTAGCTAATCCCACGACCAGACCTTGAAATTTCGCTACAATGATTTTTGCATCAGAGTTTTGCATCAACATTTCAAAAGCAATAGTCTGTTTTTCTTCATCATATTCAAAATCTTTTTCCAGTGAAAAAAGCTGTTCTAAGAGTTTGTTCATCACTTTGATATCTTTTTCTTCTGCTTCAGCAATTTCTACATTTTGCAAATCTACCAGATCACTATATTCAAGATCCAAGGCTAGTATCTTGACTTCCTCTCCTGCTTCTAATGGATTTCCTTTGATATAGAGTTTTTGTAAAGATGTCAACTTATCAATATTTTTGGGAAGCAGCGGAATTTCATTGTCATCAATATCAAATGTTTCCAGTGCTGTATACTCACCAATAGACTCTGGAATTTCACAGATTCTATTTCCTGAGAGAGACAAAGAAGTGACATATTTTCTGCCTCCTAGATTTGGAAATATCTCTAGATCACAGCCCTCAGCAGAAAAGAGATTGAGATATGGTGCAAAATCCTCTTCTATTTGTAACTCTTCAAGAGGGTTATCATCTAAAATCAGCTCTTCTAAATCTTCCATCCCTGTCAAATAGAGCGCTTCAATTTGATTAGTAGAGATATCCAATCTTTCAAGTTGACTTGTTGAAAGGTCAGGTAGTGTTGAGAGCATATTTTCAGCAAGATTTAGCTGTATCAAGTTTGGATTTTGTGTACAATAAGGGATCTCTTTGAGATAATTACCTTCTAAATTAAGTATTTCCAGATTTGATAGGTGCATGATGCCTGAATCTATAGTATTGATATGATTAAAGGAAGCATTTAAAGTCCGTAACTCCAGTAAGCTTCCTATCTCTGCGCCGATATTACTTATCTCGTTGTTACTCACATTCAGTACACGGATAGTAAAAGGTAGATTTTCTATACGTTTTATCTGATTGTATGAAAGATTGATAGATTTTAGATTGATATTGTAAAGTACTTCCGGGATCCTCTCAAGAGCATTATTGCGTAAATCTATAAAACCTAAATTATGAAATGCAGACATTGAAGAGGGCAAATCTGTAAGCTGATTATCTGATAAGTTCAGAGAATATAACTGGGTTAACGAACCAAAATCTTCATGCAGTGTTTCCAGATCACAGGAACTCAAATCAAGCCTCTTGATATCATCAGCTGACTCAATCGAACTGTCTATAGCCTCAAGATCAATCAACCAATCCAATATACTACTCATCTCTATCCTTTCATATCCTCAATCATTTTTTTAAGTTTATCATTTCTAATCTGAATCAAACGGAAAATTTCATTATAGTCAAACTTGCCAAAATGTACCATATCAAAGAGTTTCATCAATGGTTGCCTACAACAATTTTTATTGCATCCTGTGACTAATTTTTTAGCCTTTTTAAAAGGGAGGTCTGTATGTTGAAAAATCTCTATGGCTTCTTCTACATTTTTTTCTCCACATTCACAAATCTCGGTTTTCAGTATCTCTGCTTCAGTTGCCATACAATCATCCTCCTACCCTATCATGATAATAGAATTATAGTCCAGCCTCAGCTTTAAAATTGTTTGCTTTTTCTACAGCAACTTTCAATTTTTCACTAAGTTCGGGCATTTTGACATAGTCTGTCCAAAGCGTGTCTTCAACGATATCATGGATCTCGGATGCTATCTCCACAGCTTGTCTTTTATACTTTGCCAACTCTTTTTTCTTCTCTTTTTTCTCTTCTGGTGTCACTGTTTCTCCTTTTTATTTTGTTTGTTCACTTAAAGCTACACTTACAATGAAAATGCATAAATATTTTCAAACTTGATAGACTCTTTTCCCAACGCCATGTGATAAAAGGTCCGCTCTTTTTTAAAGTGGTAAGCCTCATACAGATCCACTACATGTTTTTCACTCAAAGGAATATCTGCATAGATACGACGAAGCCCCCTGAAATAGAGAACACCCTTCATCAGTTTTTCAGCATCCTCCCTTTCATCTGCCCGCACTTGCCAGGGTCCTAAATAGATATTTCTGGCACTCACCACACTGGAGTGCTGAAAGCCCCCGGGCAATGCAAAACGAAGGGATGAATTTCTTTCCATCTCATCCATCAAAAACGCCAGACGATCTTCTCCAAAAGTCTCATAGTCCAGTTTTGTAATAATCGCATCAAAATTAGCATTTTCCAACTCTTTGGCATGGGCATTGGTAAAGTGAAATGGCGGTACTTTCCCAACATTGAGATATCTGCCGATCTCTATCTTTTTTTCAAAGCCATATCTTTGAAAAAAGTTGAGCAACTGCGGATTTGCATGCAGATACGTATGTTCATAGTAGGGTTCAATCACGCTTAAAATCGTCTCAAACAATCTTGTCCCTATACCTTTTTTTTGATATTCTGGTGTCACCATAAGATATTTTATGATTGCACTTTTTTCAAACTCCAGTGCCAACACAGCACCGACTAATTTATCCCCATCGTAGGCACCATAAGAGAGAGTTGGTGAGTGTTTTAACATGAGATTGAGATGAAAAGCATCCGAAAGCCATCCTACTTCATTGGCAATCTCAACAATTTGAGGTACATCTCTATATTTTAACCAGCCTATAAACATCAACTCTCCTGATACAGTTTTTGTAGTTCAAACGGGGTGAGTACTTTTTTACGCAGTGTCACCATATCCCGAACCATCGGAAGTAAATTTGTCAAGCTTTTTTTATCTACTGAGATGCCTAACCTGCCAAGATGATAGGCGATTGTTCCTGTACCTGAATGTTTACCGATAGGAAATGCTCTGATACTCCCCACTTCTTCTGCTTCAAATGGCTCATAGGAGCTTTTGTTTTTCATCATTCCATCAACATGGATGCCGCTTTCATGTGCAAATATCCGCTCTCCGACTATTGGAGCATTGACAGGGAGCTCTATCCTGGCTGCCTGGCACACTCTCTCTACCAATGTTTTTATTTTTTGAGATGAAAATGTTCGCTTATCCCCATAAAGATGTATCAATGCCATCACCACTTGTTCAAAAGAGGCGTTTCCTGCTCTCTCTCCAAGTCCGACAACCGTTGTATTGAGACTCGTTGCACCAGCTTCTATACCTGCCAGTGCATTGGCATTTGCCATGCCAAAGTCATTATGTGTATGCATCTCTATGGGCAAAAGCGACGATTTTTTTAGTTCTTTGATCACTTCATATGTCTGAATAGGACGTAAAATCCCTACAGTATCACAATAACGAAAACGATCAGCTCCAGTAGCTTCTCCAATTTCCATCACTTCTTTAAGAAATGCTGTATCAGCGCGAGAAGCATCTTCTCCACCGATACAGACATATAATCCCTCATTTTTAGCGATAGTAATCACCTTTTCAAGTTGTTGCAACATTTTTGTCTTGTTGCCATGAAATTTTGCTTCAATCAACAAATCAGAAACAGGAATAGACAAATCCACTGCTTCTGCACCACACGCAAGGGAGTGTACCAAATCTGACTCAAGTGCTCTGTTCCAGGTCATCATGCGTACACCAAGATTGAGAGAAAGAAGTGTTTTGATATCTTCTCTCTCTTTTTCACCCATCGCCGGAATACCTATTTCCAGCTCATTTGCACCACACTGGGACAAAAGTGTTGCTATCTCTACCTTCTCTTTGGTATTAAAAGCAACATAAGGTGCTTGTTCTCCATCACGAAGTGTCGTATCATTGATGATTACCATAGCACTAATTGACCTCTATGGCAGTTTCTTCAACACCAAAGTACTTTTGCGCCGCTTTAAGCACTGACGCTTCTATCGGTTGGAAAGCATACTCTTGTATCGCTTGGATATTTGCCGCTTTGAGATCTTCTTGCGGACATCCACCAATTTTAGCTGTCAAAACCAAACGGACATCTTTGAGTACTTCTATCACTGGGTCCATCGGATTTCCTCCATCTGGTCCTGCACAGTATTCAACATCAAGTTTTCTATGCTGAATAAACTTGATACCCTGATCACCTGCTTCATAGATCAAAAACTCTTTTACAGTTCCAAAGTGCTGATTAATCATACCTTCACCTGCTGTTGTGACAGCAACAAGGATAGTTGCACCCGTTGAACTCAGTTCTGCTTTCTCTTTTTGGACTTTTTCATTTGCCTTATCGAGGAAAAATCTAAACTCTTCGATTTTGGCATGTGCATCTTGTCTTGCTTCTACGTTATAGTGATCTTCAAGGGCATCAAAACTCATTTCAGAAAAGACATCTTTTGTAAATTCAGCCCCTCTATCTTCGCCGATAAGTCCAACGGCATCTGCACGACACTGTCTACAGTGTGCCATGATTTTCATATCCATACCACAGGCTTCCTGTA
>JANTGR010000144.1 GCA_024762875.1 Sulfurospirillum sp. | reverse complement strand
GAAATTACCGGAGAGACTGAAGAGCAAGAATCTAACTAAGGTGCTAGAGGAAGCTCTTGCTTCTTCCAGGCAAGGATACCGCCACTAAGATTAAATACCTTGAATCCAGCGCTACTGAGTAAGCGGCTGGCAGATACACTGCGACTGCCACTTCGGCAATAGACTAAAATTCTTTTCTTTTTATAAGGTGTTAATAAATCAATATTTTTTGATAAAACTTCTACAGGAATATTGAGTGCACCGTCAATCTTACCCTCTTTTTTTAATTCTTGAGGAGTACGTACATCAAGTAGCGTTACATTCTTATCATGATAGATATTGTATGCCTGTGTAGGTGTGATGGAGTCAAAATTAGCAAAAATGATCCCTTTTTGGTATAAAATAAAGGCTAAAATGACTGCTATCAGTGCCCAATAGAATAGATTTTTTGTTAATTTCATCTGGTCTCCTTTGATATACAAATAGTACACACTTTCTTGTTACAATAACATATAGGCACCTCCAAGGAGAGAGAAGATGAAAATTTTAATGATATTGTTATTGCCATTTTATCTCTATGCAACGACCATTGCACTACAGATTCTTGGATCTGGCGGGCCGGAATTCAGTATGCGGGCTTCCAGTTCTTATCTGATTTGGGTGGATGGCAAAGCACGTGTGATGGTAGATATGGGAGGCGGTAGTTTTCTTAGATTTACACAAAGCAAGGCAGAGATCAAGGATTTGAAAGTCATTGCTTTAACACATTTACATATTGATCATAGTGCAGATTTGCCGCTGTTTATGAAAGCAGGATTTTTTACAGAGCGCAAAGAAAAACTTCCTATATTGGGAACGAGTTCAAAAGGAGATTTTCCTGATATTTACACTTTTTTGACTCGCTTTTTTGGTGCTGAAGGAGTCTATGCCTATATGCAGGATATTTTAACGCCCAAGAGTGAATCTTTTCAGATAGAAGGCATTTTGCGTGATCAAAAACATAGAGAGATGCAGCTAGGTGTTATTAAGATCGGCTCAGTCGGTGTGCATCATGGTCCAGTACCTTCACTGGCCTATGCATTTGAAATAGCAGGCAAAAAAATCGTATTTACAGGAGATACATCTGGAGATGGTCATGCTTTGGTAGAGTTGGCAAAGGGTGCTGATTATCTTGTGGCACATCATGCCATATCACAGCATGCCGGAAAGTTAGCCAGGCAGCTACACATGACACCTGCTAAAATCGGGCAGATTGCCAAAGCGGCTGGTGTCAAACATCTCGTACTTTCACACCGTATGAAGCGTACCTATGGTAAGGAAAATGAGAGTGAAGCCCTTATCAGAGCATATTACAAAGGTGATATCATTTGGGCAGAGGATATGATGAAGATTCAGCTAACAAGGGAATAGGGTTTGGGCTGGATTTAACGCATGTCAATATCCAAAATGTACTCAAAGCTTTGATCATTCGGCTGTATTGAGTGATTTTACAGCAGAAGTGGACAGCAGTGTAAGGAGCCTATCATGATAGCTCCTATACTACATTTATCAGATAACGCCTAAGGCAATTTTTTGAGTTTTTTAAAGTCTATTGCTTTTGCATAGGCTTTAAGGGTATCTTGGCTCACTTTGGTACCTGTTAATTTTACCAAAAAACGCTTATCTACAACAATGGTGATTTCTCCGCGTTTTCTGTCTTCATTGTATTTGACGATGGCTTTTTGTCTGCCGATACGTTCAAGTTTTCCACCATCAGAGGTAGCAAAGATAGGATTTGAAAAGAGCCCCATCATGCTTTGTAAAACGGGGGAATCCGTGAGAATTTCTATCTTGATTTTCGCACTGTTTTTTGTGTAGGTACGATTAGCTCCGATACCTCCGCCAAACATGCCTGAACCGGCAGATTGGGATTGCGCTTTTTTGGCACTCCAGCCAGTGAGAGGCTCGGGTAGATAACTGGTGAGACTTTCACTTTTTTTCTGCTGGATAAGCTGCAGTGCATAATTGATATCCTCAACAGCATCAGAATATGCGCCGCTTTCATAAGATTTAATAGCTTCAGTGAGTGTATCTGACACATCATCTGCGGCCAAAGAAGCACTCAAGGTGCACAATATTGCAGGAATCATTGTCAATTGTACAATTGTTTTCATTTTCTCTCCTCGGTAAAAGTATTGAGTATTCTGAACAAACCCACTTATTCACTAAGGCTTCGCCGTGAAAACGGCTGTAGAGTCGTTCACAAGTGTGTTTGTTCAGAATACTCAATTATTATTATGACACGTATCACGTAAGGGGTTACTTAAGTCTCTGTTGGATATTAAAATATTACTTATTTGTATAAAAGTAAAACTTGATAGTATTTTATGCTTGAAAGTGATACTATGGTAAATAATTTAGATATAGTTTTTTAAATGACTGGTATGGAGAAGATCATGAAAAAGTTCAAACGTATTTATATGTTTTATCTTTTGCCTTTTGTTTTATTAGTGCATGGGTGCGGTGTTGAAGAGTTGAAAAAGATGATCAAAATTGATAAACATGCTCCGATCTTGTCTATGTCTCATTCTTTGGACAGTTTGGACAAAAATCATAAACCTGCCACCTTTACATTTAGCGCAAGTGAAGCAGGAAAAATACTTTATGAATCAGGCTGTCAAGGGAGAGAGGAGCATGCTAAAAAGGGTTTAAATACCATCTCTTTTTCTCATTTGTCAGACGGTTTGTATGATTTTTGTACCGTATCCGTGATGGATGAGAAGAACAATGCGTCTGCTGTATTGCACATTCCTGATTTTATGATTAAAAATTCTGCTGTGCCTGTTTTAGAAGAGGTAGTGCCTATAGAGAATATCTCATCCAATCATCAATCCCGATGGGTGTTTCGTTCATCTGCAAAAGGAAAAATTCACTATTTTGGCCCATGCCACAGTATGCTCCAAAAAGCAAAAACTGGTCTTAACAGCGTGACACTGGATAGTTTGGAAGATGGCTTTTATGATACATGCCGTATAGAAGTGGAAGATGAAGAAGGGATGATCTCTGCATCTTTAAAGATAGGTGCGTTTAAAATCGACACTGCCTATCAATCCGCTTTAAAACAAACAATCGTACCCAAACGTATGGCAACACTGGATAGTCTCATATCAGAAAGTTCAGGTCTGCTGCGTATCGATGGAAGATATTTTACCCATAATGACAGTGGTCATGAAGCAGTCTTATATGAGATAGATCTTTTTGGCAATATCCTGCGCAAAATCAAAATAGAACATGCCAAAAATATCGACTGGGAAGATATAACGCAGGATGAAAGCAATGTATATATCGCCGATATCGGTAATAATGCTGGTACGAGAAAAGATTTGGCTATTTATAAAATATCCAAAGAAGACCTTTTAAATAAAAAGCAGGTAACAGCAGAAAAAATTGCCTTTTCTTACCGTGATCAAACATCTTTTACAGCTGCGTATTTTGCCACTCCTTATGACGGGGAAGCGGTGATAAACTATCATGATAAACTCTATATATTTACTAAAAACTGGGTTGACAGACAAAGTAATATCTATGCCCTCTCCAAAGAAGCGGGGAGATATGTATTGGATGTTGCAGATAGTTTGTCGTTGGATTTTTTGATTAGCGGTGCAGATTTTGACGAAATTTCTCAACGCCTGGTTTTAGTGGGATATGAGACTTTAAGTGCACAAAAACAGCATATTGTTATAGCTGAGGATTTTAGAGATGGACATTTCTCTTCTGGCCATTTTCAGACCTTGCATCTTGCGTCTGTACCACGAGGTTTTCGACAGATAGAAGGTGTGGCATTTGCTAGTGAAAACCATCTGATGATCACATCTGAAACACTCAATCATCGCTTGATAGGCAATCATCCAGGGAGTCTATTTTCGGTGGATATCACCCGGTAAAACGCTCTTAAACACAATTTGGCTATAATCCCCGCTATTATCATGATAAAGGGAGTAGATGAAAATAGCCATCGTAGAAGACGATATCAATATGCGAAAATCTTTGGAATTATCGCTCAAAGAATATCCTGAATTTGATGTTTCTACTTTTAAAAATGCTCCTGAAGCACTGAAGAAACTGGATGAGAGTTTTGAATTGATTGTAACAGATATTAATATGCCAAAGATGGATGGCATCGCTTTTATCAAGGAACTGACATTTCCCTGTGATATCATTATCATGACAGGCAATGCTACACTGGGTCGTGCTGTTGAGTCGATGCGGCTTGGGGTAAAAGATTTTTTAACTAAACCCTTTGAGATCGATGATTTGGTTGCAGCGATAAAACGCAGTGCCAAAGTAAAAGAAGTCCATGCTAAAAATGATGCAAGATTTGAAGGCAAAGACCGAAGGGTTGGGGCAGAAGATCTAAGAGAGCACAAAGTAGAACGCCGTAAAAAGGGAAGTGACAGACGTAAAAAATTTTTCGGATCGTCTCCTGAACTGGATAAGATACTTTCTATGCTTAAAAAGGCATCCACGACAGAAGCTTCAGTCATGCTGCTGGGTGAAAGCGGTGTAGGTAAGGAGCTGTTTGCCAAGTATATCCATGAAAATTCTCCACGATATGCAGGGCCTTTTATCCCCATCAATATGGCGGCCATCCCGGAAAATCTCTTGGAGAGTGAACTATTTGGCTATGAAAAGGGTGCATTTACCGATGCCACTGCGATGAAAAAAGGACATTTTGAAACAG
>JANTGR010000143.1 GCA_024762875.1 Sulfurospirillum sp. | reverse complement strand
GATAACTCTCTTTTTGCCGATATGCATATAACATGGCTGGATTATGCTGCAGCCTTGGTCTTTGTCTTAGCAAGTGTGACAGATTTTTTTGATGGATTTATCGCCAGAGAGTGGGATCAAATCACAAAACTTGGCGGTATTTTGGATCCATTGGCAGATAAGATGCTTATTTTGGCTGCATTTTTGGGACTTGTCTATATAGATCGTGCCAGTCCGTGGGCAATCTATATCATCTTAACACGTGAATTTTTTATTACTGGACTTCGGGTCTCTGCAGCAAGTGAAGGCAAAAGTGTAGATGCAACCTTGGCCGGTAAAATAAAAACTGTGGTACAGATGATCGCCGTTGGGTTTTTACTGATGAATTGGCCTTATGCAGATGAAATTCTCTGGTTTGCAGTGGCGTTGACACTCTATTCTGGATTCGAATATATAAAAGGATATATAAAATAATGGGTATTTTGACTGCTTTATTGGTTTTGTCAGCACTGATTATCTTTCATGAGTGGGGACATTTCTTGGCTGCACGCTATTTTGGTGTCAAAGTTGAAGAGTTTGGACTGGGTATCCCCATACTGGTGACTAAACCATTGGCAAAAAAGCAATGGGGAGAGACAACTTACTCTTTTTATCCAATGCTTCTGGGCGGCTTTGTAAAAATGAAAGGCCAGGATGATTTTGATCTTAGCAAAAAGAGTGATGATCCGGACAGCTATATGTCCAAAAAGCCTTGGCAAAAGATTGTGATACTGCTTGCAGGCCCTTTTGCCAATATACTGCTTGCTTTTTTACTCTATATTGCAATCGCTTATCTAGGGGCTGAAAAACTTGCTCCAGTGATCGGGGGAGTGAGCGAAAACTCACCTGCACAGATGGCTGGAATTGCACCAAAAGACAGACTCCTCTCAATCAATGGTGAAAAGATCACTACATGGGATGATTTAAGCGACTTGATCAAAAGTTCTGAAGGCGCACTCTACGTGCAAGTTGAGAGAGAGCAAAAACTTTTAAACTTTAGCATCATGCCAAAGATCTCTGAAGCCAAAACTATATTTGGCGAAACAATCCAAAAAAGACTGATCGGTATCGCACCGGCAGGAGCATTTGTCACGTTAGAGTTTAACTCCATCGGTGAAGTACTGACATATGCCTATCATGAAACGATCTGGGCAACAACGATCATCGTACAGAGTCTGCAGAAGCTGATCGAGGGTATCATTCCTATGGATCAAATGGGTGGTGTTGTCTCTATCGTTGATATCACTTCACAAGCGAGTGCGATAGGACTAGCAACACTTTTTGCCCTTGCTGCGCTTATCTCTGTCAACTTAGGAGTTTTAAACCTGCTGCCGATCCCTGCTCTTGATGGCGGGCATATTATGTTTAACCTCTATGAGATGATCACTAAACGTGCACCAAGTGAAAAAATTTTTTATAATATGACAGTTGTAGGCTGGGTCTTGCTGCTTTCTTTAATGGCATTTACCACATATAACGATATCATCAGACTTATGGGAGAGTGATCATGCATCAATATGAACAAAATTTTGACAGCGTTTTAAGTCGTATAGAACAAGTACGTCTAGAGACTAATGAACATCAGATCATTAAGATCATTGCAGCAAGTAAGTATGTCGGGGCAAAAGAGATAGAAGCATTTTACAATGTTGGGCAGCGTGCTTTTGGCGAAAACCGTGTGCAGGAGATGAAAGAGAAAGTGTCTGCGCTGGATGCTTATCCTATCGAGTGGCATTTTATCGGCCGCCTGCAAAGTAATAAAATCAATGCACTTTTAGACCTTTCCCCTGCCTTAATCCACTCATGTGAGAGTTTTGAGATGGCACAGGAGATCGACAAGAGAGCAGCAGTAAAAGGGATAAAGCCAAATCTTCTTTTGCAGATCAACAGCGCCAATGAAACAAGTAAAGCGGGTATCGCACCCAATCTGGCTCTAGAGAGTTATCAACACATTGCCGAAGAACTTAAAAATATCACCTTAAAAGGTGTCATGAGCATCGGTGCGCACAGCGAAGATACAAAAGAGATCCAAAAAAGTTTTGAAACTACATATGCCATTTTTGAGAAACTTCAAAGCCAAGGTGCAAAATACTGTTCTATGGGTATGAGCAGTGATTTTGAGCTGGCTGTCAAGTGCGGATCAAACATGCTTCGCTTAGGTTCTGTACTATTTAACCAGAGATAAGGCTCTATTAAGATCTTTTTTGGTAATATCAGCGACAAATTTTTTAAAAAAGTTAAGGAAAAATAATGGCAAGAAAATGCGCAATCAGCGGAAAAGGCCCAATGGCTGGAAATAATGTTAGTCATGCTCAAAACAAAACTAAAAGAAGATTTCTCCCAAATCTTAGAACGGTAAGAGTGACTTTAGAAGATGGTACAACTAAAAAAATCAAAGTTTCTGCAAAAGAACTTAGAACTATGAGAAAAAACGCGTAAGTACCTCCTGAAATGTCGGTGGGGATTGGATGAAGACGATTGACAAAATCAAAAAAATCCTCCACTGGCGAAAATCCACAAAACCTGATATTGACTTAAATACTGAATTTTACCAACAGTTAGCCCCTTTTCGACTTCCAATGATCTTGACGGTCGTAATGATGACGATAGGCACTTTAGGATATGTAATCATCGATGATTTTCCACTGATGGATGCAATATACCAAACCGGCATTACCTTTACAACGGTCGGATTTGGCGAGATACAACCTATATCTGATGCCGGTAGAATATTTACAGTAACCCTGATCATTTTAGGATTTGGTGTATTCTCATTCTCTGTCGGTATCTTGGTCGAGGTACTCAATAAAGGTGAATTGATAAGTATAATAAAGGAGCGTTCGATGCTGTATAACATCGCAAGACTCAAAAACCACTATGTCATCTGTAATCATAATGATTATACGATACAGCTTACACAACAGTTTCGTCAAAATCATATCCCATTTGTTGTGGTTGATGCCAATCCCAACCTCGAAGAAGAAGCAAAAAAGCATAATTATCCCTACTTTGTCCAAGAGGAGCCGCATACGGAATTAGCCCTGATCAAATCACATCTCTCCAGTGCAAAAGGGGTGATCACGCTCTCAAATAATATCGCTGATAATATTGCGGTAATTGCTTCTGTAAGGCTCTATGAGAAAGAGATCAAACGTAGACGACCCTACTTTGTCATGACCAATGCCGCAACTTTGAGTGATATTGAGAAACTTAAAAAACTGGGAGCTGACAGTGTTGTTTCACCAACAAAACTGATGGCTCAGCGTCTGAGTGCTGTGAGCCAAAGACCAGAGATGGAAAATATCCTTGAAGAGTTCTTGTATAAAAAAGATACGCCTTTGGATATTGAAGAGGTCAATGTCCCTAGTTATTCATGGATGATCTTTAAAAAACTCAAAGAGATAAACCTTCCAGAATATGTCAAGGTCAATGTTGTCGGAATTCGTGATGAAAAAGATAAATTTATCCCTATGCCAGATGCTGAACAGCTCATTTTGCAAGGGAGTAAGCTGCTTCTTATCGGCAGTGGTGATAGTATCAGACAAGCTAAAAAAATAGCAAGAAAAAAAGAGAAACCTAGAGAGATGCAGTATGTTTAATATATTTCCATTAAAAGGGGGACTGTCCAATGTAGATGGTTTCTTTTGTGACGGTGTCAATGTCGGGATGAAAACCAATCCTGCAAATTCAGGAGTTTCGGATATTGATGGTGATGTCGCCTTTATCAGAAGTGATACCCTCTGTGATGTGAGTGCACTTTTTACCCGAAATAGATTTCAAGCTGCACCGCTGAAACACTACCAAAACTATCCCAAAGATTTTCAAACTGATTTTCTCCTCATCAATGCCAAAAATGCAAATGCTATGACAGGCGCTGATGGTATCAAAGATATAGAAACAATTTTGACAAACCTCGCTTCTAAGATCAAAGTCACTAACCCTATTATGAGCTCCACCGGTGTGATTGGGTATCGCTTAAAAACTGATTTGATTTGCAGTGCTTTTGATAAGTTTGATTTTGAAGCCAAAAACTCACATCAATGCGCACGTGCCATCATGACAACAGATAGCTTTGAAAAAGAGCTCTGCTTTAAAATTGAATTGGAAGATAAACGCACATTTCATATTGCAGCGATCTGTAAGGGAGCCGGTATGATTAACCCTGCAATGGCAACGATGCTCTGCTTTATCACTACTGATGCCAATATCCCAAAATCGGATATGGATAACTTGTTAAAAGAGGCAGCTGATCAATCATTTAATGTCATCAGTGTTGATGGTGATACCTCTACTAATGATACAATCATGCTATTTTCCAACAAAAAAAGCAGAAGTTATGATAAAGAAGCATTTGCTACAGCACTAAACCGTATCACCAAAGAGCTTGCACTTCAAATCTTACAAGATGGCGAAGGCTCCAATAAAGTTGTTGCATTTGAAGTCAAAGGTGCTAAAACTAACGCAGAAGCAGAGATTGCCAGCAAGGCGCTGAGCAATTCACTGCTGGTCAAAACTGCCCTTTTTGGTGAAGATCCAAACTGGGGTCGCATCGCTTCGACAATTGGTGCAAGTGCAATCACTTGTAATGAAGAGAGCTTAGTTATAAAATATGACGATATACTTATATATTCAAAAGAGAAACCCTCTTTGGATAATGAAACAGAGGCTGAAGCTTTTAAGATCATGAAACAAGA
>JANTGR010000142.1 GCA_024762875.1 Sulfurospirillum sp. | reverse complement strand
ACAGCTCCCAGTTTAAAATGGAGCGGGAAACCGGACTCGAACCGGCGACCCTCAGCTTGGAAGGCTGACGCTCTAGCCAACTGAGCTATTCCCGCGTATATATAGTGGTGGTGAGAGAAGGATTCGAACCTTCGAAGATAAAAATCAGCAGATTTACAGTCTGCCCTCGTTGGCCACTTGAGTATCTCACCTTGGCTTTCCACATTGATCATTTCTGGTCAAACACTGTTTCACAAAAAATATGGAGCTGGTGAGAGGACTTGAACCACCGACCGCCTGATTACAAATCAGGTGCTCTACCAACTGAGCTACACCAGCATATGTTTTTGTGAGGTGAGATTATACAAATATTTTTTTTAAATGTCAAGGGTTTTTTTGATTTTTTTTAAATTAAGTGCAAAATGAGTAAAATTTTTAAAAAATTGACCATTATAAGGGGATTTGGATGAAAATACTTTTTGCACCAAGTGAAACAAAACTGGAAGGTGGTGATGGTTTGCCTATCACTAACCACACATTTGCACTCTATCATGATAGCAAACAGCAGGTACTGCATAAATACGCTGCATTTTTACAACACGCAGATGATGAAAAGCTGCAAAAGCTTTTTGGTATCAAACAGGAAAAAGAGATCATTAAGTATAAAAGTGTCAATATCTATCATGATAGAACCATGCCTGCAATACTTCGTTATACCGGTGTAGCTTATGATTATCTTGACTATCGCTCACTTTCTAAAGAGTCACAGCATTTTCTTGATGATGCATTGATTATCTTTTCCAATTTATTTGGTGCGCTGCAGGCTTCAGAGATGATTCCCAATTATAAGTTAAAACAGACACAGACTCTTGATAGTTTTAAGATCGAAAAATATTATAAAGACAATACCTCATCTATTTTAGATGATTATTTTAAAGATGAATTGATTGTTGATTTGAGGGCAGGATTTTATAATAAGTTTTATACCCCCAACAAAACCTATATCACTATGAAATTTATCAAAAATGGCAAAGTTGTCAGTCACTGGGCAAAGGCATACAGAGGCAAGGTGGTACGCGAACTGGCCATACAGCAGCCTCAAGATGAAGAGGCATTTTCAAACATAGTTTTTCAAAATCTACACATCAAAGAAATTCTGAAAAAAGGCAACAACAAAGAGTTTGTTTATGAGATCCGTGATACATAAAGTTCTCTATGACAGCGTGTCATGCCTTTTGCAGCTCTAAGCCTGTGTATTCAGTACGGATCCTATCGCTTCCTGTTTCAACTCAGCCATCTGTGAATGAAAATCTTTTTCTGCAATCGCTCCCGACTCTTTTTGATCTAAAAGCTGCAGTAAAACTGCTTTTGGATCGTTGGCTTCTTTGATCTCTTCAGTAGTGGAGGGAGGTGCTTTCTGCTCTTCTGGTTTTGGAAAATCTTTGAGCATTTCCTGCAAATTTTTGCCATGTACCCCTGCAGATTTGAGTTCTTTTCGCATAGAGAGTGCATCTTCTGCTGAAAAATCATCTACATCATACTGCGCGATGATCTCTTGAGCCTTGTTTTGCTGGTCTTCAGTCAATGCTGTCGCCTGAGTACCCTGCATCAGTCCCTGAGAATGAAAACTTGTCATATTTGCTATTTGCATCTTGTCACTCCTTTGGTATCTTTGTAAGAAGTATCGGCAGCATCACAAAAGCCGCAGACAATAGATCAAATATTGATACAAAAACATGACTTAGTTTACTTTTTATTACAAGAGGTAGCACTTTCACAATGATTTGACAGTATAAGCACTCTCTTTGATATCATATGTCGGTGCCTGCAGCGGTTCACTGAAATAAAATCCCTGCAGGTTATAAACGCCCATTTCTTCCAATATTTCCGCAATCTTTTCAGAGTGTACAAACTCAGCGATCACTTTTTTATCTGATTTACGGGCAAATGCTACAATCGTTTCAGTGATGATACGAAGCTGTCTATCGGTATCGATCCCTCTGATGATCGAGCCATCGATTTTGAGATAATCAATATTAAGCTGAAAAACTCTTTCAAAGTTTGAATATCCACTGCCAAAATCATCTATTGCCACGCCACAGCCGTAAGATTTGACCATGTTGATAAAGTCCTTGGCAACTTCATAGTTGTGTATACTTTCAGACTCCAATATCTCAACCGAGAAATTTTCTGGTTTTGATAATCCTTTTATTTTTTCTTCAAGCAATCCGATTACTTTCTCATCTCTCATATCTTCATATGAAATATTGATTGAGAAAGCATCTTCACTACCTTTAAAAGCAGCAAATGTTTTCTCTATCATGATAGTCGTCAAAGCAATATAGAGTTTTGCTTTTTTTGCGATATCCAAAAAGAAATACGGTGTAATCACATTGCCATTTTCATCAATCATACGCATCAATGACTCATAGTAAAGTATCTTGCCTGTCTGCCTGTTAATCACTGGTTGGAAATAAGGTATAATGCGATCAGCATGTATTGCAGATTTTAATTTTTTCAGCCACAGCATATTCGTTTCAAACTCATTGGCAATTTGAAAAGATTTTTCATAGAAAGTGTAGCTATGTGAGCTGTTTTTTGCATGTTTCAGCGCCAAATCCGCATCAGTTAAGATCGATTTATTGACAGGCTGCTGCAATCCAGAGTAGCTGATTCCCGCAGAAAAAGAAAAGGGGATTTTTTCTCCAAGGCTGCTCGTATGAATAGCCTCTTCAAGTGATTCCATGAGAGCATCAATGTGTTCTTTTTTGGCCAATGAATCAATCAATAAAGCAAATTCATCTGCATGTGTTCTATACACGCGATAGACCTGGTGACAATGGATGTTTTCCAGGATATGTGCAAAATTCTGCAAGACTTCATCACCTTTTTTGATACCATAAAAATCATTGATCTCTTTAAATGCATCAATATTTAACAGCACAAGACAGCATACCTTCTCTTTTGTCAAGTCTTTTAAGAGTCTGTTTCTATTTGGCAGGTTTGTTAAATCGTCTTGATAATATCGATCAATCATCTCTTTGTTTTTTGCAAGTATCATCTCTTTGTGCGCTTTTTCCCGGCTGATATCCAACTTAATCGCCATATAAAACCTGATCTCATTGTTTCTGTCAAAAATTGGATTGATAGATACTTTTTCGATATAAGTTTTACCATTTTTTGTACGATTGATAAATTCGCCCCTCCAGACCTGACCTGCACTGATCGTTTTATTGAGTTTTGCATAAAAATCATCATCATGCCTTCCACTCTGTAACATACCGGGGGTCTGTCCGATAACTTCATCTGCCTTGTATCCACTGAGTTTTTCAAACGCTTTGTTCACATAAATGATACGGTGTTGGATATCTGTCAGCATGACTGAGTTGTCACTTTGATCCACACCTGCTTTGTAGTATGAGAGTTCTTCCTCCCGTTTATGGTTTTCTCTTAAAACCCACCCGGTATAGAGTACCAGCAGCAACAAAAATCCGGTCAATGTAAAAAATACAAGCATAATCTGACTGGTATGTCTGCGAAGACTGTTGTAACTTTTCTGCGAAAAAACATTTAAAGCAGTATCAAGGTGCAGGTTGTGGGCATCGTGTATGATATGCTCCAACTGTGTCTGCTGCTGATAAACATAGGTTGCATGTGTGATAAAAAGTGCAACTTCATTTTTCAACTCTGACTCTGCTACCGGAGAATGAGAAAGCGCTGCAACAGCATCAAAAAAACTCTTTTGGTTGACAGATTCATTAAATCCAAGCTGCATCACTTTTGTATAAAGTACCAAAAGAGCACGATCTTTTTCCAAATTGTCACTGTTTGCTACGATATTCTCCTGCAATACCGAGATATACCGTAGTGAGTTTACAGTAGCCCCCATCGTACTCTTATACTGTTCAATCAAATCATTTTTTATATGAAATTTGTCATTGATCTGATTAAACAAGTCTAAAAAATCATTCTCTTTGATCATATCTTGAAAGATACTGTTTTCTTTGAGCTGCCCCATTTCTGTTTCAAACGCTTTTTCACTGGCTGTGATTTTGTCATTGTCTGTATAGGAGATCTTTTTTTGAAAGAACATATCAAACTTTTTGTTGATTACCTGCAGGTTTTCTACATTTTTCTGATACCGAAACTGTGCCAGCAATTGTGACCGGGTATTAATGACAGCTAAAAAAAGAAATAGTGTCAGAACGATAAGTAAGATTGCCAAAATGAACGGTTTTAAAATATGTTTTTGTATCATTTTTCTTTGACTATCTCCGGCAATTCACCTGTTAAAGTTTCTAAAAACTTTACGATCTTGGTGACATCAGATTTTTTGGGGATACGCCCCAGCTGATGTTCTATCATGATACGGACAACACCTGGGAGAGTTTTGATACTGCCATTGTGCAGATAAGGCGCTGTCAAGGCGATATTGCGTAGTGTCGGGACTTTATAATAATACCTGTCCCTGTTTTTTTTCGTGACATTAAAACGTCCTAGATTATTTGTCGCATCATGATACTCTTTCATGATGCCCAGTTTTTGGTAGAGGTTGCTGCCCAGGTTGACGCCATTGTGACAGGCAATACAGCCAAAACCTTTAAATAAAGCATAGCCCTCTTTTTCTTCCGCAGTTAAACTCTTTTCATCACCTTGCAAAAAACGATCAAAACGAGAATGCGGTGTAATCAGTGATTTTTCAAACTCTGCGATAGCATCCTGAACATTTTCAAGTGTTACACCATCATGATAATTTTCTTTAAATGCCTGAAGATAACTGTTTTTGTTTTGT
>JANTGR010000141.1 GCA_024762875.1 Sulfurospirillum sp. | reverse complement strand
CAAATATGGCTGTATTTATTCTCTATTTTCAGGCTCTTAGGAATATCATACTTTTTAAGAAAGGTTTCTACCAGTTGACAAATCTTATTTACATTATGCTGATTATCCTGTAATTTTCTCATAACTTTCGCATGCTCTTTGCGGGCATTGTCATACACTTTTGCTAATGCTATAACTTTTTTATAGCACTCTTCTTTCTCCTTCGGCATACTCATACCTCTTGATACATAGTAATCATAAGGATTTTGTGCTGATATCTCTGCTCTTAGTTTCCCTATATATTTTTTGACATCTTTTTCAAACCATTCCCATTTCTCGTCAGATAGCTCTTTCAAATATTTACTTACAAGCTCTCCAGCTTTTGGATATATATACCCTATTGCCATAGGCTTGTCACCATTGCTCATCTTTGTGATCTTTGACTTGACAAGCACTAATGCATCGCAATCTTTTTCTTCTCTTGCCTGCTCAATTTTATTGATCCACTTTTCTTCTGTTTCTTTAGTTTTGTCTGTATTGGCAGCTTTTGGAGCATTCTGGTCTACTATTTTGGTTTTATTTGTATCATCTGCTTGTGTATTATTGTTTTTTGGTGAGATCTCTATATCTTTTTGGGCTTTTGCCAATATTTGTTTATCGATCATTAAAAAGAACTTAATCTTTCCAGAACCCTCGACAAGCAGATTGGCTGTACTTAGATAATGACCTGCAAGAGTTACCTTCCCATCTGTAGACCAGAGCCATTGAGCCCCTTTTGGTATAATGCCGCTGATTTTTCTAGCCTCTACAACAACCTTCTCACCTGTTTTTGGGATTTTTTTAGAGAGTACCAAGACAAACTCCGGCTGATCTTTGATGCAGGATCTTAGATCCAAATGAGCAATATTTTTTGCTTTTTGATACTCTCTATCTAGTTTTTTGATTCTTTCGATCTGTACATCACGAGCCTCTTCATAGATTTGAGAACCTTCCCATTGTACATTCGCCCAGGCATAGGCTGACTCTGCCGCTTCGCTTAGATGATTGAGTGCTTTGAGCGTAGGTACTGATACTCCTAGTATTTCTACACCCTCATTTTTTTGTATCTCTTTCAAATTCTGCATTGCTTGGTCACGGCTTGCTTTTGCTGCTGAAAATTTGCCGCTCCACTGCTCTAGGAGTAGTTTTTTATCTTCACTCTCTACTCTTTTTATAAGTATACCGGCGATCCTTTTAAAGAGTTTTACTTGACAATTATCTGCATTGTTTGGATTGAATATATAATCACTCTTACCTGTTAGTTTTCGATACGCCTCTTGTACATCTTTGCGGGCAGGGATAATGGCTCTATTCATATAGGTCGTCTCCAGATCATCCATCCTAGGTTTATCTATCTCGAGATATCCGGTGAGATGATGCGAAGGCATCTTGACCCCTGCTATATAAAACATCTTCTCTATACTATGAAGCTGAGATTCTATCTTGATATATCCTGCATAGTACCGTTCCATCATCTGTACTTCACGAAGCTGCAGACTCTCTACAACCAAAGGAGAGATACCTAGCTCTTTGACCATTCCTGTAAAGCTTGCAAAGCTCTTTTGAACTCTCTTGATCAAAGGAAGTCTCAATCGCTCTCCCAAAGCTTTGAGTTTACGGTATATTTCTGCTGCCTCTCCCACAAAATGGCGTGCTTGATACTCTTTTTGGGCTTGGGATTTAAGATATTTTATCGCGTTAATTGTTTGAGCATCGACGGCTTTTTTATATTTTCTATAAAGTGCTATAGCAGCATTTTTTTCTTTGCCTATCGGAAAGATAGTGGCACCGTCTCCAGCATTTCTGATTACCACTCTGATAAGCCCCTCGCCTCTGTTGTTGAGCCCTTTGGCAGCCTGCTGAATGTCTGCTTTAGGATAGAGCTGATGGATCGCCGTTTCAAAGGATTTGATGAGAGAATTGTTTGCAAGGAGTCTTTTTTGTGTATAGTCTAGTATAGACTCTCTAATGGTCATACCGTAATAATCAACTTGATATTTGCCATTATTCTTATTAACCAGTGAATCGAGATCGATCTTCAATTGATCGCCATTACTGTCTTTAAGAGAGAGAAGTTTCCCATCACGGGTCCATTTTCCTGATCTCACCCAAGCCTCGATCAATCTCCTATCCCAATAGGCATCCCAAGCTATACCTCCGATCTGTATACTTGCCATCCCTAGTCCTGCTACAAGTGCAGGGAGCTGAGCTCCGGGAACAAGCCCACCTATACCTATGATGAGATAGGCTGCTGATTCGGCTCCTTTGGAGTAGCTGCCTTCAAAACCGGCCTCAATCCCTTTGTTGATAGAGCTCATAAAGTCGCCGACAATGGGCATATTGGTCACAATGGCTTTTTGCAACTCTCTTGACTCTACATCAGGCGGGAGGTCTTTCTCCATAATATCACCTATATCTTTATAGGTCATAGCGATACCTATAAGAGCATCTGCACCCAGTGTCCCTCCGCTATCTCCCAGATCCAGTGAAGTCCATTTTCCATCCACTGTTCTGAGAGGTATTCTAGATGTAAGCCGTTTTGCCAGAGAAGTTTTGAGTTTATCTGGCATTAAGTTTTTGATTTTGAGAAGTTTGCTGCCAAGTTCATCTCCTAGAACCATTTTGAGTATTTTAGGATCACTACTCTCTTCAATATTTTCTATAAGTTCTATGAGTATTTTTTGGGAATCGTTACTCATACTCTCAAGCCCGATATGTTTTTCTATTTTTCTGAGAAGTTCTGAGGTGGACATAGCTGAGAGTGTTGTATGTTTATGTCCTGCGACATTAAACAGTTTCCTGCGTAAAGATTGTGCCGATTGGGGCAGATCTTCTAAGTTTCCGCCTTCTATAGCTGAGATAGCCTTCTTGGCATCTTCTGCCGAAAGAGCACTTTTAAAGAGCTTTTTTAGAAGTTCGTCTGAGTTGTTGATACTGCTGCTTCGAAGAATTTTGGCCAGGTTTGCCGCAGCATCTTTGCCTAATCCTTTGCGGATCGCTTCGATCACCTCTGCCTGCTGTGCAGCATTCAATTTGGTTGCATATTTACCGATAGCACTATGCATCTCTCCTGCTAAAGTAGGATTCGTTTCTGCAATAGTTGCCATCACTTCGATATGCTGCTGAATCTGACGTTTTATGATCTCATCTTTCATCGCACCTATAGATCTGGAGTCAAAACTATTTTTTTGATCAAATATACTACGCTTTGAAGCAGAGCCTACTTCACCTGTGAAACCTTCAGGAAGGTTTGAACCACTTCTGCGTAACGGTGAATCTGCAGGAAGCCACTTTTTTAAATTTTTGGTACATACATTGATACGATCCATATATTTAGCCTGAAGAGCTTGATTTTTAAATATTTCAGTATCTAAAAAATCAAGACGTTTATGTAATCTTTCATAACCAGGGGTATTTTTCAATGCTTTGTGATTCGGGGCATCTTTTGCCATCGTGAACATTTCACGATTAAGCTTATCAAACTCTTTTCGGTAGCCGTCAAGTAGATGATCTCTATGATGGATCATATCCTGCATCTCATCCATATAGTCAATGGAGTCTTGCAGGTTAGGACGACCTCCACTTCCTTTGCTGCGAGACCAGGCTTCATATCTAGCCGAACCGGTACGCGTATAGGCAGCATTGTTAAGTTTAGCTATCTCATCAAAATTCTTAGCAGTTGTGTTTTTGGCATCTGCCATGAAGTCGACGTCGTTTCTTTTGACCCAGTCCGTATCACCTTCAAAATCAGGATCTAGTTCTTTGATTTTTTTTGTAAATTCATCATTGTACTCTTTTTGCATTTTTTCAATCTGTTCAGGTTTTGTAGCATCTGTAATATAATCCTGATCTGTTCCTGCTTTGTATGGTTTGCTTGTATCTCTGACCTGTACAGTAAATTTTACTTTGGCAGAGTCAGCAGCTTCTATACCAGTTTCTATACTAAGCTTTTCAAATTCTCTATGACAGACCTGAAAAGCTTCATCACTGATCAAACCTTTCATAGCAAGCAGGTTGACATGATAGTTGTTCGCCAGTACCATTGCAAGCTGCTTGTTAGTATATTGTTGTTTTGCTACTGCATTGGCTGCGTTGATCAAGGCTTGATCCCAAGCTAAAGCTGAAGTTAAAGGTACAAATAACAATAAAATCCATACCTTTAAAATATATTTCAAAATCCTACAACACAATTTAAAGCTCATCATTTTCTATCCTTATATTTTCATTTTCATCTCCAACCTCACCCATCAACCAAGCCATCTGCTCTTCTAAGTCTTTCATCGGACAGGTACTGTATGCTTTTCTATATGCTTCCAGAGCTTCTTTATAGTGCCCTGCCTGAGTTTGTGTCTCTGCAGCATCCACTAGAGTTGTAAACGCTTTACTACTGCAACTCTTCTCAACTTGATCAGCCTGTTTTTGTGCTATCTCTTGAATCTCTTTCAAAGTACCAAAATTAGACGTTCCGTCACTATCTATTTTCCATACACCCTGAATGCCATTGACCGGTTTCAGATTACCCTTTTTATCTGTTTCCAAAAAAAGTAAAACTTCTGAATTTACAGGTGGAAGCTCAACATTGTCTTCCATCCAGCCATCATATTTTAGTGTATCTAAAAAAAATGTCTTACCCGATGACAAAGAACCTTTGATAGACTCAATAACCAGCAGTTCATTACTGATAACTAATACTTTTGTATCTCCACATAGAAGAGTTTTTCCACTATCACTTACAGTTTGTACTTTTGCCACAACAATATACTCAGATATAGAAACCAATTTATCTTTTGGCATAAAGCGCA
>JANTGR010000140.1 GCA_024762875.1 Sulfurospirillum sp. | reverse complement strand
GGCAGTCTTTACCCTGAGTAGTTATTTTATCCGGAGTTCAGCGGTAGAACCCTTGAACTCTGACCTTGCCCTGAGGGCAAGGGTTTTTATGGTGGACCAAAGAAAACGATGTCTCCCTTGCCTAAAAACAGCACAAAAAAGAAGAAAAAACTCGCACTCCCCTGGAGATGAGCCAGGCAGTTTTTTTAGATATCTTTTTGCTAAGAACTATCCACAGGGGCAGACTCAAAACGCCCGAACCAAAATAGAGCAGTAAAAGCACACCGCTGGCATCTTTCGCCTCAACAACAAAAGAGATGAAAAACAAAAAGAGCGTTGCCGGTATGGCATTGGCAAAATTATTGAGGAAAAAGGCGAGAAAGACGCTTCTTGACTCCATCATTTCGAGTGTAAAATGTTTAAAAACGCGCACCAAGGAAACACTGTTTTTCCTGCGTTTACCCTCTTTTAAAAAGAGGAAAAAAAGAAGTAAAGAGAGGGGTAGAATGATGCTCAAAGCATCCCATAAAACAAACAGTGATGCACCGGCATCTTCCGCCACTTTAAAGTAGTAAGGCAGGACAAGGGCTAAAAGTGCCCCCAGGATGTTGAAAAATTCCCTGCTTGAAGAGAAGTGGGTATTTTCATGATAAGAGTTACTGATATCTGAAGAGAGTGCGTAGTAGGGAATGCTCAAAAGACTCCAGGCGGCATAGACCCCTATCGACAAGAAAAGCAGGTAAAATATGCCACTCTCTTTGGGCGGATGCGTCAGCGCGAAAAAAGTGACATAGAGTAAAACCGCTCCTATGAGCATCATCCGTTTTCTACGCATATAGGTATCACTGAGGTATCCGATAAAAGGGTCGTTCAGCATATCGAAGATTCTTGCAAAGAAAAGCGCTATGCCTACACCAAAGACACCCAGTCCCACATCCTGGGCATAAAAGGTCGGAAGATAGACATACAGCGGCAGGCCCAGTAACGCGATGGCGATGGCCGGGACCCCGTAGGTAAAGATCTGAAACTTGGGGCTAGGCATGAATCTTTCTATTGATCACTCTGATAACAGTGCCTAGCAGTGGGATTTTTTCATATACATTTGCACCGGCATCCCAAAAATCGACATGACTTTTGACTTTTGCGTCTGTATTAAACTCGACCCGTGACACTCCCTCAAAAGAAGTGACATCAGACTTTGCATCCATCTGATACAAGAAGTGCCACTTGATATAGGCTACAGACCCTTCAGAGATAACCTCATGCACTTTAAACCTCGGATTGTAAAACTTTGCATACATATCTTCAAAGATATGATAAATCTTTGCAACACCTCTCACCTTTTGAAAAGGATCTTCAAAACAGGAGTTTTCATCAAAAAACGCTTGATATTGTTCTATCGGTGTATCTTGATCTATTGTTTCAAAAAAAGAAGCATATTGCTGTGCATGATTCATCATAAAGTTTTGCTGGTAAAGTAAAAAGCTATTCTGCGAGGTGCACAACGTAGAAAATATAAAAAACTGGTCAGTAAAAAGGGAAATCTTATCTCAAAACGATTTGAGGCGTTGAGTTTCTCATAGATGATTTTTGCAGCCTCAGAAGGTTCCAAAAGCTGTGGCATCTCAAACTCATTTTTGGCGGTAAGTCTTGTTTTTACAAAACCGTAGTTGATGATGCGAACATCGATATTTTCTGTTTCAAGTTCCGGTTTGATCGCTTCACAAAAGTTCATCAGTGCCGCTTTTGGTGCACTGTAACCACCACCGTATGGTAATCCAAAGTAACTCGATATACTGGCATTGAAGACAAAACTTCCTTTGCCACTTTTTTGAAAAAAAGGTGTCAATGCAGTCGTCACACGCACAGCTCCGAGATAGTTGATCTGCGTCATCTGCTCGAACTTTGCAATATCCCATGCTTTTACTTTCATGGGTGCATAAACACCTGCGTTGTAAAAACAGGTGTCTATACCGCCAAAACTCTGCCAGGCTTTTTCTGTCGCCTCCAAAACGCTTTGTGTATCGCTGACATCTGTATCCACAAGTTTCAAAGTCTCTGGATATTGCGCCGACAATGCTTGTAATGAAGTACTCCCTATCGCCTTTCTCGCACTCACGATGACTTGATAGTTGTTTTTGAGGTAGAGCGCAGCGAGCTCAAATCCGATACCGCTGCTTCCGCCTACTATCCAGAGTGTTGGCTTCATTGCATTATCCTCATAGATCTAAAAGCTCCATCGCCTGGATCATATCCTTGTCACCGCGACCGGAAAGACTAAGGATGACGGTTTTGCCTTCCAGAGCCTCTCTGGGCATCTTTTTGAGATAGGCGATGGCATGGGCACTCTCGAATGCGGGCACGATACCCTCAACCCGCGATAGCCAGACAAAAGCATCCATCGCTTCCTGATCTGTCACGGTGTCATAGCTGACTTTTCCCTCTTCCATCAGATAGGCGTGTTCGGGGCCGATACCAGGATAATCGAGTCCGGCACTGATGGAGTACGCTTCACTGATCTGCCCTTCATCGCTCTGGAGAAGATAACTCATCTGACCATGCAGTATGCCCGGTTTTCCAAGCGCCAGACTTGCACCGTGCTTTCCGCTATGCAGCCCGAGACCTCCCGCCTCGACACCGATACATCGGGTTTTCGGTTCGCCGATGAAGTGCGCGAACATCCCAAGTGCGTTACTTCCTCCACCGATACAGGCGATGACGAAGTCCGGAAGCGCAGAAGTTTTTTCCAGAATCTGCCTTTTGGCTTCCCAACTGATCACGGCCTGAAAATCCCGAACCATCAGGGGATAGGGATGGGGGCCCGCCACTGTGCCTATGATGTAAAATGTATCTCTTGCATGCGTCACCCAGTATGCTTATTGTGTCACTTCGTTGTCTTTTTTATTTCCTAAACCATTTTAATTGTCAAATCAAGACTACCAATCTTTTGTTATAAAAGATAAAATACAAAAAAATTTAGGTTAGCGATATGAAAAAAACGATTCAGCAGCACTTTTACTCTTCTATTGGGCTTGGCATGTTTTCAGTTTTAATGGGTTTTGGACTGAAGATTTATCTCGCTTCAGTTATTTCAAAAACTGATTTGGCACTCTACTATACAGCTATCGATATTTTCTCTTTTTCTCTTCTTGTACTCATAGGATTTCGCTCTTCTATGGTCGTTACCTACAACAAGCTCAAAGAAGATCATGCCATTGTCAATATATTTCGTTACTTTATTATTGGTGCGATGCTTATTTCATGGGCTTTTGTGCTCCCCTATGTAAAACACCACTTTAATCTGGATATAGATTATTGGTACTTGGTAGCGACGATTTTTTCCATGAGTCTCTATCTTTATTTGAGCAATCACCTTGTAAAATAGTACCATCTTCAAGTAACAAAATGATGCCATCATCAAGGTTAAGTCTGGGGTTTGACTCTTTCCACAGCATGTTTTGTCTCGCATCACAAAGTTCTAGATCAATGCACTCTCTTAATTCTTTGAACTTGGTATACTGGTTACAAAATGGACATGCACCATCATAAAAAAGATATGATTTTTTCATCTATGGACGGGAGGTATAATCAATCATTTTCTTCCCTTGCTATGCGTTGCGGATTGTGCGAAGTCGTTTCATAGTATCCCTGCCCCAAAAAGAGTACAGGTTTTACAACTTCGACCTTTTTGTTATGGATCATGGTGACATCTGCCACAAAAATATCATGATCCCCATACCCCGTGATGTCGATGATTCGACATTCGTAGATCATATAAGCCTCTTCGATAAGTGTCGTTGTGATGGTGTCCGCTTTTTTGGGTGTCAGGTCTGTCAAGCCGAACTTTTCCCCACCATGGCTACTGCCACTCTTCTCGTATGCTTCGATATATGAAAAATCAAGAAAATTGAGTGCAAATTCACGATATCTGTGCAACAGTCCGTGAGATATGTTTTCATCACGTACGCAGACGGCGTAGCGAAAAGGAGATTTGGATACCGGCATGTGCCACGAAAGGGGCATAAAGTTATGCCCCACGCTCAATAGTGTGACGGGCCTGGGCTGAGCATGAGATGTCGTATCGGGAGATTTTGCAGTAGTGAACATAATAATCCTTTTTCTATGTTGCCATATCTTACCCGCACAAAAGCCTCTTTGGTAGCGTTAGAATGACTGTTGATCAGAAATATTTAGTTGAGATCGATTTTTCGCTGCATCTTTCAGAGTAACCTCTGAATATCGCTTTCGATTTCCGACGGTTTGGTCGAGGGCGCGTAGCGTTTGACGACCCTCCCCTCTCTGTCGAGCAGAAACTTCGTAAAATTCCACTTGATCGTATCGGTGACGAACCCTCCCGCATGCGATTTGAGGTAGCGATAGAGGGGATGAGTGTTTTCCCCGTTGACCTCTATCTTGGAGAACATATCAAACTCCACACCGAAGTTGCTCGTGCAGAAGTTTTTGATCTCCTCTTCGGTGCCCGGTTCCTGGGAGAGAAACTGGTTACAGGGAAAGCCGAGTATGCTTAAGCCTTTGGAGGCATACTTCTTATGCAGTGCCTCCAGTCCCGCGTATTGCCCGGTAAAGCCGCACTTGCTGGCGACATTGACGATCAGCATCACTTTGCCTCTGTATCTCTCCAGTTTCACCACGTTGCCGTCGATATCCTTGACCGATATATCGTAGATCTGCATAGCCGAACCTCCAAAAAGTTGTATCCATAAAAGTAATAATATAAATAATTTTTTCATTAAGAACCCTCTAAAATCTCTACAGTTTTTTTGTGTCTATAATTAAACATTATAGCAAGTTGATGCTGTATAAAAAAATCGAACCACTCCCCCACAAAGCCCAAAGGCGCCCGATACTCCACCACATCTTTCAACTTGCACATCCCATCGCCCAGATCGGTAAAGATATGC
>JANTGR010000139.1 GCA_024762875.1 Sulfurospirillum sp. | reverse complement strand
CCAAGCACATACCCATAAAGATTGGTATCCCCGCCGTCAAACCCAATAGGATCTTTCGCCGTCCACTTTCCATATATCACCCCTGGGGTGTAAAATCTGCACTCAGATAGGGTACTGAGAATGATCTGCGGATGGCGCCATGCAGGCGAGGTGCCTTCCGAATCGACCTTCAGCCGGGTCTTTGCTGAACTCTCCCAAATGAAAATTGCCGAAAAAGCCCATGAACGTTTTATCGAAACCTATCTTCGGGATTTGATCTTTTTCTATCACAGTGCGGATGCTACCGCTATAGAGCTTCGGGAGAAGCCGGTAAAAAAAGAACCCAAACCCAAAAAGGCCAAACGCAGACGCGGTCGTCCCAAAAAGGGAGAGGCTGTAGCACCCAAAGCGCCTACGGTTCTTGAACGGCAGCAAAGCATGAAGCGTGTCGACGATATGCTCTCGCTGATTCCGACCGCCTGCGATGTGGGAACAAAGCGCAATGCCAAAGGCTATAAAAGCAGCTGGATCGGAGGTAAACTGCATATCGGTGCGGTGGACGGCGATATACCTGTCAGTGCCTTTTACTCCAGCGCTTCCGTACATGACACCTCATTGGCACTGCCTGTTATGCATACTTCCAGTGTGCGGGTGAACTATCTCTACGATCTCCAGGACGCCGCTTATGATGCCGGCATCATAAGGGAGTATTCAAAAGATTACGGGCACAGGCCCATTATCGATATTAATCCCAAAAACTCCGTTTCGCTCAAAGAGAAGATTGCAGCCCAAAAAGAAGAGCAAAAACTGCTGAGGCAACTGAAGCTTCCCGTCTCTTCCGATGAATATCACTACAACCAGCGCAGTTCCATAGAGCGTATCAACGGCAATCTCAAAGACAACTACGGCTGCCGCAACATCTATTATCAGGGAGCAACCAAAGTCGCCTCCGTGCTCTCCTTTGCTCTGCTGTGCATCTGTATCGAGCAGTCGGTCAAGCTGCTGACATAAGAGAGAAATAAATGACCAAGCTGCACCTGCAAAACCCATCAGTGTGCTCTCAAAAAGGCAAAATAGGGGATTTGCATGTAAAACTGTGAATATTCGATTGGATTCTGCTGTAAAGAGCTTTTTTAAGCAGCTGGTTTTTTGGATGTGGCGTTTACAGCTTGTGGGTGGGATTGAATTTGCAAGTGGCTCTAATAATATTTTTTTTGTTTTCATGGGGCAACCCCTATTGGTCTAAATGCTTTTAAGCCATGTAGCCTTAAATACTCCACCAATCTTTCCTATTACCCAAGTATCAATAACTGTCCCTATCATTTTGCCTGCTATCTGATCCCAGCTTTTTCCATCTATATCATCCAGAATTACACCAAGAGTTCCTGTCGCAGGTTTAACAAATGCTATAGCTCTACTATCTAAATTTGAAAAAGCATCTATAACTATTGCTTTCCACTCTAAAAATGTTTTAAACTCACTTGGAATTGTTGTTGTATTGTTGTCATTAGTTGGCATAGTGTCCTCCTTGTAGTATATATCTATTAATTAAAGATCTCCATTCGAAATCAACTTTATCTTTTACAATTATCTTGCAATTTGGAACTGCTATAACTCCATTTTTAAATCTATACAATAAGTATTTTTTAATCTTTAGTTTGTTTAAAAATATAAAAATACATAGATACAAAATTGATATTACTGCATAAAAAGGGCTAAAAAGATATACCCATCTTCGGTCATCTTTATTTTTTATTTCTGTTATCCAGATTTCAGTATCTCTGATTGCATATGGAAATAATGACCATTTTATAGATACAATTTCTTCCATTTTTAATACATCTGTTTTATATTCACCTTTTTCTGTTAAGTATTCATAGATAATTCTATCCTCATAAATTTTTATATAAAGTTGATTTTTAATTAACATTATCAACATTTTTATTTTAGAGAACAAAATCCATAAAACACCTATCGTAGCTGTTCCTAAAGCCAACTTTCTATAAAGTTCATCCAACGAATCAGCTTCAGATGATAAATTTATACTTATAAGCCATCCAAAGAATAGCAACATAGCTATTCTTGTTGTCAATTCAGATTTAAGCAAATAACCATTTTTGATAATTATAGGGTCTTTTACATCCTGCTTCATATTTTCCACTTTTTTTCCCTCCATCTCAAGCCGTCTCCCTCTTTAACTGATTCATCCCATTAACATTCATTACAGGTATAAACCAAAAACTCTCATTACTCTCTTTATAAGGATCATCATAGACAGGCACTTCTATAGTCTGTGTCATAGAGTCTTTAGTGAAAGTGACGCTTTTTTGAGTGGAGGCGTAGTCGTAAGATGCTGTTGCAGTATAGTCATGCGGAAGATATGCCAGATAAGATCCCAGTTCGGTTGCCATTAGTGTTCCTTTTGCTTGATTAGAATATTGTTTTTAACGCCAACGAGTTTGCTTTTAGTCAAAGCACCGTACTACAGCAGGAGAATAATCATTTTTTCGTTATTGGGATAGGTGATTTTTCTTTTAGCTGCTGCATCATTGTTATTTATGTTTCTATCTAGGTATAAACTATCTAATGCAGGATTCCACTTTGTTTCCTGACCACGATAATTTGGATTTACAAAAAAGGGGACGAGGCTACTTTTATCGCTATATATATCAGAGTAGGTACTCTGACATTGCACCGTTTCATCCCATTGACTCATATCCAGCTCCTTAATACAAAAAATAGGACAATTTAAATTTCCAACCAGATTTGCAAAGTGAACAGTTCCGAATTCAAAAATCTGTTTCGTTCCCGTCCACCGATTCATCTCCCCTGCATGCAAAGATAAAGAGTCAGGTGATAACTATAACTAATCTTGGCTCTGTTACTAAATTAAACTGAATGGCATCACTTCAATGTTTTATAAATACCAATAGAACAAATCAAAATCATTACTCCAGCATAGAAAATGTTATTGGGATACATCGCTGCATGAGGCCATTTTCTTTCCAATAGTTCTGGAAAGAATAAAGCAGCTATGCTAAATACGATCCCCAATAGGTATATTAAGCTAATAGATTTTTTATTCATTGCCAAAACCACTATACATATAACCCACTACTCCCGCAGGAGAAGTGGGATAAGTATTAAAGTGTGCTCCTGAATAAAAATCATAAATCAAACTAGATACACCACTTATGGTATAAGTGAAACCAAACTCTGAAATTGTCATTGATACATCTAAGCAAGCACGTGCAGCTGGGTGCGCATTCTTGTACATTTTTGGAATATCACGAGATAATCCATTGTATATTTTCCCAGCTATTGAATTTGGTGGAAGAATTTGTTTATTCCAATTAGGCAAGGTTCTATTTAATCTTGGATCATCATGCAACCCAAGAGGATCAAATCCATTCACCGGATCCCCAAGCACATACCCATAAAGATTGGTATCCCCACCGTCGAAACCGATCGGGTCCTTCGCCGTCCACTTGCCGGTCTGCGCGTCATAGTCCCTGTACCCAAACCGCGTCAGCTTCGTATCGGGGTCGTACAGCCCTCCCGCGAAACCGAACGGCACTTTTAGTGTCGTGTTGCTGTCTGAAAGAACATTACCGAACGTGTCGTACTCGATAGTCTTGACAATTGTACCATCTTCTTTTACAACGGCTCTGATCGTAGGTCAGGTAGTAGGCCATTCGTTCTTTTAACGCTTTAAATGAGAAGTGTAATAGCTGACTTTAATGCTTCCCTGATATGTTCTGTTCATTATATTCTTTTAAAAATCTTTTTGCTTCAAGATCATTTTGAGAAGCACTTTTTTTGAGCCAAAAAACACCTTCTTCTTTCTCATACTTTGTAATTTTATGTGCGTGAGGGAAATCTTTTCTAAGCAAATAAAAAGCAAGAATCCTTTGAAATTTAGGATCATTATGCTTCGCAGCAATTCTTAAAATATCTATGGTTTTTTTATAATCTGCTTTAGTATAGTTGTAATATAAATACAATTTTTCCACGGCACTCATATTACCCTTCTTCGCCTCTTTGAACAGAACTTTTTGTTCAGACTCAGATAGATTAAACTCTTCACCAGGTATATATGCAAATTCATATATTATAACTAATACAAAAAGTAAAAATGATCCTAATAATATTTTTTTTGTTTTCATGGGGCAACCCCTATTGGTCTAAATGCTTTTAAGCCTAGTCTTTTGCTTGTTGAATACCAGCCTAAGTGGAAGATATAATATGATGTAGGAGCATATACTGTCGTATTTAATACATTAGCTAACTGTTGTGCATAACTATTTTGTCCAGTCCCAGTATTGCATGAAAGTAAATAAACAGGTCCTTTTCCTCGATAACCGTTGCTGAACATCATTTGTCGTAACTGTGATGGTGTTGGAAGTAACGGTCCTTGCCCGGATTGATTTAATGGTGGTTGTCCATGAGCCGCAATTGTATAGCCTGGCCAAAGCCATCCATGCGTCTTAGCCAATATCCATCCTCTAGAATAAGGTTGAAATAAATTTAAGTTGACCAGGCCCACCGGGTCCACCAAATCAACCGGATCCCCAAGCACATACCCATAAAGATTGGTATCCCCGCCGTCAAACCCAATAGGATCTTTCGCCGTCCACTTCCCGGTTTGGGCATCATAGTCCCGATACCCGAACCGCGTCAGTTTCGTATCGGGATCATACAGCCCGCCCGCAAAGCCGAACGGGATTTTGAGTGTCGTGTTGCTGTCTGAAAGAACATTACCGAACGTGTCGTATTCGATTGTCTTGACTATTGTACCATCTTCTTTCACGACGGCTCTGAGCGTCCCGACCTGATCGTAAGACAGATAGTAGGTCTGACCGTGATAGACCGTCTTGTACGGCATGCGATTATCCGCGTACTCGAAGCGGGTTCTTAACGTGT
>JANTGR010000138.1 GCA_024762875.1 Sulfurospirillum sp. | reverse complement strand
AAAATGGGCTATTGAAGCCAGTAAAAAAAATAAATCCAAAGCACGGCCATGGATTATCTATGCCAAATGCAAAAAAGAACTGGGCAATATCGATCTCGCCAAAAAAGCACTCACACTTTATCTTAAAAGACACCAGTCCCAAGAAGCACAGGAACTGCTAAACTCCTTATAACAGGCATTTTTGGCACACAATGTGCTTGTTTAGTCTATAAGACTTTAAAGGCAGTAAAGTATGAAAGCAAAACTACGTCTGGGCGATATCCTGGTCGATCAAAAAAAAATCACACATGAACAACTGATGCATGCACTTGGTGTGCAAAAACAGAGTAACTTTTCCAAAAAACTGGGTGAAATCTTTATTGAAGAAGGATTGGTCAGCGAAAAAGACCTGGCACTCGTACTTGCTTCTCAGCTGGGATTTTCTTTTCTTGATCTCTACAGCATAGATATCGATTTTTCTTTGATGAAAAACTACTCTCTCAATCTCTTAAAAAATGCCGATGCCATTATCTTTAAAGAAGATGAAGATTTTATCCATATCGCTGTTGCCGATCCGCTGAATATCGAAGCAATGGAAGCCCTTGAAAATGCCATTGTCATCAAACCCATCCGTTTTTATATCGCACTTAAACCCGATATAAAACATGTATTTGAGAGATTGGAAATCATCGAAACAGCCAAAACATTAATGCAGCAGGTGAAGCAGGAAATTGCCTCAAAAGAGTTTAAACTTGACAATGAACAAAGCTCTATCATGCTGCTGATCATGCAAATCCTCAAAAGCTCTGTGATCAATGGTGCCAGTGATATCCATATCGAACCCAATGAATATGACGTCTCTGTGAGAAATCGTGTGGATGGGGTTTTGAGAGAGATATTTATCCTGGATATAGAAGTATATAATGCCCTTGCCTCCCGGATCAAAATCCTCGGAAATCTTGATATCTCTGAGAAACGAAAGTCACAGGACGGAAGATTTTCGATGCAGGTAAACGGTAGTAACTTTGACTTTAGACTCTCAACCGCACCTACCCTGCATGGTGAGTCAATCGTCATGCGTATCCTTGACCAGGAAAAAATTCTCTTAAAACTCAATGAACTGGGCATGAGTGAAAAAAATCTTCACAAATTTCAAGATCTACTCAAATCCCCATACGGAATTGTTTTTGTCACCGGGCCTACCGGAAGTGGAAAAACGACCACACTCTATGCCGCACTCAATGATATCAAAGATATCAAAAACAAAATCATCACGATAGAAGACCCTATCGAGTACCAGCTCCCACTGGTACAACAGATGCAAACCAATGAAAAGATCGACTACAGTTTTGCCCAGGTGCTGCGATCTGTACTCAGGCAGGATCCAGATATCATCATGGTGGGTGAAACAAGAGATGAAGAGACACTCACCACAGCGGTCGGTGCATCACTTACCGGTCACCTGGTCTTTTCTACGCTCCATACCAATGATGCACCCAGTGCCATTACCAGGATGGTACAAATGGGATTGCCCTCTTACCTCATCGCAGATTCACTGGTGGGCGTCGTCACACAAAGACTGGTAAGAAAAGTGTGTTCTTTTTGTAAAAAAGAGCATAAACCACAACTCAGTGATATTGAAAAAGTGAAAAGTTATATTCCTGAAAATAGTACATTTTACAGTGGTGAAGGCTGTTCAAAATGCGGCTTTACAGGCTATAGTGGACGTGTCATGATATGTGAAATCCTGATGATAAACGACACACTTTCCAACCATATCGCACTGGGTAAAAACCGTTACGAAATTAAAGAGAGTGCCATGCAAAATGGCTATGAACCGATGCTGATCGATGGTATCACCAAAGCCTTGGAAGGAACTACTTCTTTAGAAGAAGTCCTGAGGGTTGTCAAAATATGAAATATTTTGAGATCATTTATACACTGGGAGGTCAACGGGACAGTGTGATACTCCGCTCAAACCATAAACTGGAAGCTGTCAAGCAGTTTCAGGAAAAACCCTTGGGCGCACTCATCTCAATTGATGAAATCAACGAACCGTTTTCTTATAAATTTGAGAGATTTAAATCCCGTTTGCACGCTTCTTCTCTTAAAAGAAAATTACCGCTTGAGCCCTATATCGCTTCTTTGAGACAACTAGCTGTCATGCTGGATGCCGGTATTGCCATCAATCACTGCTTTCGTGAAATTGTCTCGATGACCAAACATAAACAGACCAAAGAGATTTTTCATCAAATTTCACTCAAAATAGAATCCGGATCCAGTATCACTGAAGCATTTCAGGATTTTTCCTATGAATTGGGCAATGTATCACCTGCGATCATCTCCCTGGGTGAACAGACAGGATCACTCTCGGAAGCTGTCGAAAAACTGGCAAATGTATTGGATGAAATCTATGAAAATAGAAAAAAACTCAAAAAAGCGATGCGTTATCCACTCATTGTTATCTTTATCATGATAGCTGCTTTTGTCACTGTCATCAAGATGGTCGTACCCCAGTTTAAGGATATGTTTGAAGAGTATAACAGTGAATTGCCCTACCCTACGCAACTGCTTTTGGGATTGGAATCTTTTATGCAGGATTATGGATTGATTCTACTGGGTAGTATCATTGCCCTGATTTTTACCCATACCCTCTTCTACAACAAACTGCTTTCATACCGGTATGTCATTGATAAATATATACTCAAACTCTATCTCTTTGGCCGTATCACCCATCTCTCCATGACAGGACGATTTATCTTTGTCTTTGATAAATTGACAAATTCCGGTGTACCCATCATCAAAGCACTCGATATCGCCAAAAATATCGTCGAAAACAGCTATATGAAAGAGCGTTTTCAAGTTATGGAAGAAGCGATAGAAGAGGGAAGAAGTCTCACAGATGGATTTGAAGAGTGCGGACAATTTGAAAGTATCACCATACAGATGATCAAAGCAGGTGAAAGCAGCGGTTCACTCAACAAAATGCTGGAAAAAGTCAATCATTATTATAGTTCAAAATACAACGACTTGGTGGATAATATCTCTACTTATATCGAACCTATCATGATAGCCTTGATCGCTGCTTTTTTAACACTGCTGGCACTGGGTATCTTTTTACCAATGTGGTCTCTTGCAGATGCCATAGAGTAAACTAGTTGCATCCGATAGAAAAACCTATGCCCAACGTCGGGCTATTGAAATCAACCGGTACAGAGCCATTGACATCAATCAGAAAAAAGTCCCCACTTATCACATCCCAGGTTTTACTCTTGTCACTGCTGACTTGACAAGGTGTACTGCCAGAAGCATTGGCATCAACAACATAGAGCCAAAAGTCATTTTTATCCGGCTTGTCTTCTGTATCTTTTCCTGCTTTTCCCAAAGGATATTTGACCCCGCTTTTTGGATCTGAAGCATTGGCTGTATAGAGTCTGTAAACGATACCGGTATCGGTCAATAAACCACCATGCTCTTTAAAACTGCTGTTACTCTTCCCGCGAATCAAGGCACCTATAACATTGTCACCCCGTTTGAGAGAATATGGATAACCATGATAAGAGAGATCTTTACTGATATTGTCTTCTATACCATCGTTGTTCCAGTCAAAATCATCATCACTGGTACTCCATGTGCCGTGTATCGCTTCAAGTGCTGCCTGAACGGCTGAAGCAGAGGAGAGTTCTGTTGATTTTTTGGCCTGGTCTTTTACACCCGTGAACTTCGGTACAGCCATTGCAGACAATATACCAATAATGACGATAACAAAGATAAGCTCCACCATGGTAAATGCATTTCTATTCATATTTATTTCCTTTGTCAATCTTATACTTCCAAATCGTCCGGAAAGAGACAAGAGAGAGCTTGAAGAGGTTATTTTAGGAAAGTTTTTTACTTTTGTGAAGAATGGTGATAAGTTATACAGAATGATAAATTCAGATGGAAAAACTCCATCTGAATAACATATCTTGAACCTATCTTACTTCAAACTGTGCCGGATAAAATCAGATACTCTGTTACACAATCAATCAAAGTCCATCAACACGAAAACCCTGAGCTGTTGTTAAATAATTTGCAGCACCGGTAAAACGGATTTGGTTTGGCACCCTGGTGGCAGTACCGTTTACATCCACCAATGCAAGAGAACCACTTTCAACAGTCACAGGATTGATGTTTGCTCCATATGCTCCTGTACCATCGATCAGAAGATCCTGTGAAGAGGGATTGAAAACCCAGAAATCATTCTTATCCGGTTTACCTGCGATATCCTCACCGGTCGCATCTTTGGGATATTTCACACCATGTGCATTTGAGGCTTCGCTCGTAATGATCACAGGAGAGTAATAGATGCCGGCACTATTTCCCCATATATTTCCATTTTCATAAAATGGAGCGAATGCTACAATTTTTAGTTTATTGGTTTTCTTTGCAATTTTTTTGAGCACGGATTTTGAATCGTTCACTTTTTTAATCACTGCTCCAAAAGTAGGAAAATTGGTGCTGTTTGACCCATTGGCATCAGCCTCCGTCAAATCATACCAGTTGACTTTGTAATCACCATAATTGTCGTTTCGACTCTCCTGAGCTACTGTAATAGCAGATGCCAATCCTTCCATCGCAGATAATTCACTGTTGATTTTTGCTTTATCCTTTATATCTCCAAACTTTGGTATCGCCGCAGCTGATAAAATCCCTATAATAATAATCACAAATATCAACTCAACCATTGTAAAACCACTTCTTCTCATCTTTTCATCCCTTAATTTTAGATATTTCATATCCTCAATATCGTCACCTAGTCAATATTCTTTAACACTTTTTGTTATAATAGAATAAAAAAGGAGTTGCTGTGGCAGTTACCATCACCCAAGCCATTACGCTTATCCACCAGCATACAAAAGCCAAAAAATGTGAAATACTCCCACTCGAAAA
>JANTGR010000137.1 GCA_024762875.1 Sulfurospirillum sp. | reverse complement strand
GGAAGAGTATATTGAAGATGAAAAAGAAGCATAAACTGTATGCTCTTTTGGATATAGAACTACAAATCAAAACAGGTTGGAGCTTTGAAGCATATATCCGCCGTGCAGAGGCTCTGGGTGTTTCATATATACAGTACAGGGATAAGATAAACAGTGATCATGATAAGCTGAAAAATCTGCAAATCCTACGTCATTTGTGGGACAAAGTATTATTGATCAATGACAGTGTTGCTTTGGCACATTATTGTGATGGTGTCCATCTTGGCCAAGAAGATTTAAGTGCCATTGATCCAAATCACAAGATTGCGCTGTCGCGGATTGGGGAAAAGATTGGGCAAAAAATCATAGGAATTTCAACACATAATAAAAATGAAATTTTGGCAGCCAATTTATTGGATGTCGATTATATCGGTTTGGGTGCATACAGAAACAGCGCAACAAAAGATGTCCATAATATTTTAGGAAAAGAGATGGATAAGGTAGCAGCTTTTTCGCAAAAACCAGTCGCTGCGATTGGTGGTGTAAGAAAAGATGACAGCTTTGAAAACATCGATTATCTCGTGATAGGATCAGATTTTTATGCGGATTAATGTCTATAGTATTGAGAAAAAAAGCAGAGATAATTTCTCACAGATTATCACAAATCAGAAAAAAATGATACAAAAATATGCACAAATCAATGAAGTTTCACTTTTTAATAAAAAAATTTCTTCCGCTCAAAATAGAGATGCTATAATAGCGCAAGAGTCTTATACAGAGGCATTTAGACCCTTTTTAAAGGGCTACAATATAGCACTGCATCCGGCTGGAAAAGAAGTAGACAGTTTTGAATTTTCGCAAAATTTTGATATAAATACATCTTTGAATTTTTTCATAGCCGGGGCGTTTGGCTTTGAAAAGCATTTTTTAAAAGAAGTTGACAGTGTGATAAGTTTTAGCAAATTGACATTTAGCCATAAGATAGCAAAAGTGATTTTATTTGAACAGATTTATCGATCATTGACAATTATAAATAACCATCCATATCATAAATAGGATAAAAGGGGTATACACATGGAAGAGAAAGATTTAGCATATTTTAAAGATTTATTGCTTGAACGAGAAAAGCAAATCATCAAAAATATAGATGACAATAGCCGAGAAATAGATGGGTTAAAAACGGCTGAAGCAAATGATGAGGCAGATCATGCAACAATCAATACAGATACGGCCATTGAAGAAGCTTTAAATATAAAGCAGCAGGCAGAACTCAAAGAAATAGAGTATGCATTATTTAAGATCAGTAATCATACATACGGTATTTGTGAGATGTGTGAAGAGCCTATTGGGATTGAGAGATTAAAAGTCAAACCTCAGGCTAAGTACTGTATAGTTTGTAGAGAAATTGTAGAAAAAAGGGCATAAAATGGGACTAAAAAAGTATATAGGATTTTCACTGTTTTTTATCGTCTTGTTAGGTGTATATGTCTATAGTTTTGAAGGTGGAAAATATACTTTACATGTCGTTGATGTGCCTATAACACTCCCTATTGCGATTTGGATCGTTTTACCGGTGATTTTGCTTTTTTTAGCGACTATAGCACATCTTCTTTTTTATGGTACTAAAAATGCGCTCACACTCAGACGTGTAAGAAAAGATGGCGAAACGTTTACGCAAGCAGCAAAAGAGGCACTTTTGGGTAAAGAGATCAAATCTGAGTATAAAAGTGAGATTTTCAAACTACCCGGCGCTATTTTACCACTTTTAAATTCTGATCCAATCAAAGCCAAAAGATATCGTATCTACAATGATGATGTTCAGGATATTCTAGAAAGCAAAGAACAATTACAAAATGGTGAAGTTGTTGACCTGTCCAAATATGCACTAAAGCCCAATAACCCAAATGTGTTACAAAATGCGATCAATCAAATGGAAGCAGATAGAACCTATGCTGCGACTATTCTGAAAAGATGTGATGATAAAGAAGTATGTAAACAAGCTTATCGTAAATTTGCAACGTATGCATCAATGGATGAGTTGGAAAAATACAAGGGTGAACCATCACGTGAAGTATTTGATATCATGATAGATAGAATTGGTGCTAATGAAGATGCTTTGGATATGTCGGATGACACCATCATTGAGATGGTCAAAGAGCTTGATTTTGGATCACAGGATTTTATTGTGCTGTTGAAAAAATTACGACAGAAAATGTTACCGGATCGATTGGTGCGTCTTGCAGAAAAAATGTCACATGTATTTCCTGATGAAGCAGGAGAAGGGTATCTGTATGTATTGTTTGAACTGCAGATGATCGATGATGCCAGAGAATTTTTGGCCAATGCATCTGAAGAGATGTATCAAAAGTACAGATATCTTCTTTTTCTAAAAGATCAAGGTAGAAATTTCGATACCGAACTTTTTGTTTAATCAAAGAAGCCTGTGGCTACAATAGATTTTTCAAAAAAAGATATCGTGATGTTAGCCCCCTTGGCGGGCTATACCGATTTGCCGTTTCGCTCTGTTGCCAAAGAGTTTGGGGCAGATGTCACAATTTCAGAGATGATCAGCTCCAATGCTCTGAAATACCACTCCAAAAAAACATACAAAATGATAGAAAAATCTCCATCTGAATCTCCCTATATTGTGCAAATTGCGGGGAGCGATATAGGCGTTATCAAAGAAGCTGTATTGATTTTAAATGATATGGAGGGTATTGATGGCATAGATTTAAATTGCGGCTGCCCTGTACCCAAAGTCGTTTCCCAAAATTCCGGTTCATCTCTTTTGAATGATTTACCGCAAATGTCTAAGATCATTGAAACGATTAAACGTTATTCAAACAAAGAGTATACTTCTGTTAAATCACGACTGGGATTTAATGAAAAAATAGCGCCGCAAATTGCACAGGCTTGTGAGAATGCCGGTGCAGATTTTATAACCTTTCACGGGCGAACCCGTGCAGGGAAATACAAAGCGGCAATAGATTATACCCCGATCAAAGAAGCCAAAGAGAGTGTTTCTATTCCTGTGATTGCCAATGGTGATATAACCAGTGTTGAAATAGCAGAGCAGGTGAGAGCATATACCAACTGTGACGGTATCATGATAGGTCGAGGTGCAGTGGGTAATCCATGGATTTTTTACCAGCTCAAACACCATTTGAAATATATTCAAAAAGAGAAAGTGAAAGAGATTGTTTTAAGGCATTATGATTTGATGATAGACTTTTATGGTGATAAAGGTGTCTCTATATTTAGAAAACATTTGCATACTTACTCCAAAGGATTTCCTGCTGCTTCTGAATTTCGTGATATAATCAACCGAATCGATGATAAAGCAGTGATAAGAGAGAAAATTTCACAATTTTTTTCTGCTTAATATGATATAATCTCTACTTTACAATTTAAAAAATATAGGGGAAAATAATGTTTGATTTTAATGAAGATGACGATTTGTTCGGGGGAACACCTGAAAAAAAATATTTTGATATCATTTTTAACGCAAACCGCGGTTTGGTGGAAGATGCACTTACAAAGAATTTACAAAGAATGATGATCTTGGAATCGTTATTGGAAGAGCGTTTGCAGGAGGATGAAGATCTTGAGAAGATGGTCTTGAGTTATAGGATGAATAATCAAGATCGTGTAGAAGATGATTTAAAAAATGCTTATATCGCAGGTATGGGAGATATCTTAACGCAGAATGAATAAATTATTTTTATCACTTTTATTGATTGTATCTTTATCTGCATTTGAGTGGGATTATCAGCATGAATTTCTACTTGGTAAAGATGAGTTTGCAACAGTGGAAGTGATAAAACGTGAAGACCAGTCAAAAAGGGTATTGCAATTTAGGTGGACATTATACCAAAATGACCGATTGGTTGTCTTGGTGAATTATGATGGATTTCCTACTCAGTATGTACTTCAAAAAAAGTATAAGCGAAATAGTATTAAAATACCTCTTAGAGATGATTATCTTATTGGCAGTCATCGTTCTTATATGATTCTTAATTTTTCTGCCTTTAATGACGCAAAAAAATCGGCTCTTTTGAAGACATTTATTGTAGATCCAAAAAAGAGAATAGAGATAAAATTTATAGACTCCAATACAAGTAAAGGCTGATATGATAGCACAAGTTGAGATGATGATGAGAGAATACATAGCTGAAATAGACAGCTATGCCCTCTCTTTGTATGACAAACTTCCGGCAGGGAAAAGGCTGCGTGCAAAATTAATTTTAAAGATTGCAGGTGAAAGTGCAGATGCATTGAAGCTGGCTTCTGTGATAGAGTTGATTCATGCGGCAAGTCTTTTGCATGATGATGTGATAGATGATGCCCAGATGAGACGGGGTATCGCTTCTATCAATGCGCTTTTTGGCAATAAAACAGCCATTATGCTGGGTGATATACTCTATTCTAAAGGCTTTTGTAATCTTACTTCATTTGAAGAGTATATCGCCAAAACTGTTGCAGATGCTGTCACGATGCTTTCCATGGGTGAACTTTTGGATGTTGAACTTTCCAAATCTTTTCATAGCAGTGAAGAGGCTTATTTTGATATGATTTACAAAAAAACAGCTGTCTTGATGGAAGCGGCAGCCCAAAGTGCAGCGAGACTGGCTGGCAAAGATGAAGCAGCATTTGGGCTCTATGGCAAAAATCTTGGATTAGCTTTTCAAATTATTGATGATGTGTTGGATATTACAGCTGACAGCCAGACACTTGGCAAACCGGCATTACATGATTTTGAAGAAGGCAAAACAACGCTTCCTTATATCTATCTCTATCAAATGCTGGATGATAATGAAAAAGCACAATTAAAAAAACTCTATAAAAAACCGCTTACCAAAGAAGAAGCAGCCTGGATAAAAGGTATCATGATAGAAAAAGGGGCGATTGAACAATCTGTTTTATTGGCGCAAAAACTCGGGAGGG
>JANTGR010000136.1 GCA_024762875.1 Sulfurospirillum sp. | reverse complement strand
ATTGTTAAACATACTATTTTAGTGGTATATTTAATGATTGTGCTTTTTCCTTGGTTGATGGGTGGTGCAATTGGAAATTTATTTGGAATACCAACTTTAGTTTATTTAATATTACTATATATAGTATTGAAATTAATTACATCCAAAATTAAATATAAGGTCAAATATGAAAATACTATTTATAACAGATAATTTTCCACCAGAAGTAAATGCTCCTGCAACTAGAACTTATGAGCATGTAAAAGAGTGGATAAAAGATAAAGATGTAGAAGTAATTATTGTGACTTGTTTTCCAAATTTTCCACATGGAAATGTATATGATGGATATAAAAATAAATTTTATCAAAAAGAAAATATTGATGGTATCGAAGTGATAAGAGTATGGAGCTATATCACTTCAAATAATGGATTTATAAAAAGAGTATTAGACTATGTAAGTTTTGGGATGATGGCTTTTTTTGTAGGACTGTTTACTAAGCATGATATTATCATAGCTACATCACCTCAGTTTTTTACTACTTGGGCTGCTTGGGGGATAAGTAAAATCAAAAGAAAACCTTGGATATTTGAGCTTAGAGATCTATGGCCGGATTCCATCAAAACAGTTGGGGCGATGAAAGACGGTTTTGCCCTTTCAGTATTGCAAAAAATAGAGATGGGACTTTATCTGGATGCAGATAAGGTTGTAACGGTAACAGATGCATTTAAGCGGGTACTTACTGACCGAGGTGTTGACGGCAGTAAGATAGAAGTGGTTACAAATGGTGCAAACCTTGATCTCTATGGCAGTCGAGAGAAGGATTTTGGACTGATAGAAAAGCTTGGATTGCAGAATAAATTTATCATTGGCTATATCGGAACCCTTGGTATGGCACATGGCTTGCATTTTATTGTGCAGGCTGCAGCCAGGATAAAGGACTCCGAGACTCATCTCCTTTTCATAGGAGATGGAGCCGCCAAAAAGGAAGCAGAAGCGCTGGCAAAAAAACTCAACTTGAAAAATATTACATTTCTTCCAATTATACCCAAAGAAAAAGTGCCTCAATATCTCTCAATCGTTGATGTCTCTCTTGTTCCTCTGAAAAAGACAGATACATTCAAAACCGTTATTCCATCCAAAATATTTGAAGCTGCAGCTATGCAAAAACCGATACTGCTGGGTGTACAGGGGCAGGCTCAGGAGATCATCGAAGCGTATGATGCCGGCCTATGTTTCGAACCGGAAAATGAAGAGAATTTTCTCTCGAAGATGGAAGAAATCCGTGATAAGGCGAGGTATAAAGAGCTGCAGGCAGGATGTGCTGATTTGGCAAAAAACTTTGACAGAAAAAGGCTCGCAGACAAGATGCTTGGTATTGTGAAGTATGTTGTCAGTAAATCATACTAAGCAAAACACAAATAACGATCCGTCTTGATGTCGGATCTGGAGAATTTCATATATCACTTCTCCCGCTGTCCACATATACGGTTTTGCCGCCTGATCATTGCAGCAGAGTATAAATAGATTATCACAATATTGAGTAGAAAAAGAATCAGGAGGATGCCATCGTCGCTGTTTTTGGTGAATTGCAATCCAGTCAATGAGTAAGCAGCCTGCATCACGATCAAAAAGAGGACTGATTTTCTGGTGTTGCCGGCAAAGAATTGGTGCAGGATATGATGTAGATGGCAGCGATCCGCCGAGAATATTCTCCGGCCGGTGCGTTTGCGTCTGATGACAACGACTGATGTATCGATGATGGGTATTGCCGTGAGAAAAAGCACGGAAACAGGGGAAATATATTCGAGTGATTTGATCGCGACCGTCGTGATAGCAAAACCCAGCATCAATGAACCACTGTCACCCATAAAGATCGACGCCGGATGCCAGTTATAAACCATAAAGCCAGCAAGGGCCGCCATAAAACCCCCGGAGAGCACCATGATGAATTCATCATGGTGCTGGTATCCGATCGCATAGAAACTCCCCAAGATCACAATACTGACCCCTCCGGCAAGCCCATCGAGCCCATCAATGAGATTGAGTGCGTTGCTGAATCCCAATACGGCAAAGAGGGTAAAAGGGAGGGCAAACCATCCCAGGTGAACATCATAGCCAAAAAAAGTGCCAAGATCGGATATCACCAAGCCGGACTGGTAGGTCATCAGCGTACTCACGACCATAACGATCAGCTTTGCACGGGGCGAAACATCCCTGTGGTCGTCAAGCACCCCTACGACAAAGACGATCGCGATGGCCAAAACAATCCAAGAGTAATTTTCGATCAATACCCAGTGGAAAAAAGGCATGATCGTGACAACAGCGAGAAAAAAACCGATACCCGCACCGGTAGGAGTGTGCTTGATGTGTGTGCTGCGATGATTGGGTATGTCGACCAATCCAAGATCCGAGGCGAAGATCACCAGAAGTTTGATATACAACAGTGATACCAAAAAAATCAAAGCCAACTCTATAAACATTTCACTCTCCGTACCCCACGCCTATAAATCTGCCATTCTGTAAATTCCATATCTCTCTTGATCATTTATCCTCTTTATAATAACCATAACCCATTCTACCCCAAAAGTCAAGATAATTTTTAAAATAATCTGATTCTTTTTCAATTTTCCTATATTTGCCCTACTTTTGTATCCAATTCATCATAGTTTTGATTACAAGCTCAATATTATTTTTCGTTGCCCCGGGATGGATCTGTTTAACAGCACAAATAAAGGTACCACAAATAAAGGTGCTGGGCAATGCCAATGCTACCGAAAACAGTTATGCCGCTTGCTCTTCAGAAATGACTAACATACTCTCAATGTTTAGATGATAATCAATATCTTCCCATTCAATACCAGTATTTAAACAAATTAATTTATAATTCTTAAGTTGTGAGACAGAAGCTTCCTGTAATGGCTCGTACCATGCTAATGGAGTAGATATGATCCTATCATCTTCTAATTTCACATGCAAATATTCATCGTCAAAATGTATCTCTTTTCCCTTAATTAAACCATTCATTCCATTTCCTTTCAAAGTTTTCTCTATGTTCTTCCACAATTTTGAGGGCTGATTTAGATAGCTTTACACAACCTTGAGATTGTCAAGCTCCACTTTTGCAAATCCATCTGCATACATAATATGAATATGTCTGGGTTCATGTTCATTCGCATAAAAGAAAAACTTATATCCATTCTGATTTAGCAATGTGGGCAAGCCAAGTCCTTCTTACTGTTTTATTATGCAATACTATACCGAAACATCTATGAGCATCCTATTTCGCAAGATACTTTTTGAGCAGTAAAGCCGGACGGACAAATAATAACCCCGATAAAACCCTCTGGGTGTCTTACAGCAGGCGAGGAGGAAAGGTAACTCCGGGGAGAGTTCTTTCGTGTTAAGCGTTAAGCGTTCTGTGTTACGAGTAAAGCTGTTTGAGTTCTTTGACATGGGAGATTAGGCCGCTATCTCATTCAAGCCAAATTCTACTTGGAAATCTGTTACTTTTACTTCAGGAACAATCCTGTTTTTTTCTTTGTGCAACGCTACAATGCCAAACTTTTCCAATGTCTTCAACGTGCGGGAAAGATTAGACTTTTTTCTGCCTGTAAGTGTTTGAAGTTCTGCAAGCGATACCGGTTTTTTATCTATGATGGTTCTAAGCAGTTGCCTGTTTTTATTACCAACTAAGTAGCTGCGCCATTGACTTGAGCGATTCAAACCATATTTTGGGTTCATTTTTTCTGGGTTTGTACTCACCTCGTGCGATAGCAAGCGTACGTTGCTTGTATGCCTCTTTTGATATGATCCCGACATAAACTGTTTTTGTTTTCATTTGTACTCCTAATTGTGATCGATATAGTATTCAACGCTTTTCCAGAAATCTTCCATAAGCTGCAGTGCTGATCGTTCACGGCATTCCCTTTGTTATCGCTAGATGATAACATTATTATATGAATTTGCCAATGATGAGTGGGTAGTGCGTAGCGTTGAGCGTTGAGCGATGAGAAAGAGCAGGCAGGTTGAGGATTAAGTTGTGAACTTTGAAGTATTGACTTTGTAACTGAAATATGATACTATAACCTATGAGCAAAAAAGATAAATTATTAACAAAATTTTTAGAACTGCCGCCAAAAAAGAATCTCACATTTAATGAATTGGATTCTTTGCTGGTATCTTGCGGCTTTGTTAAAATCGAGGGTAGCGGATCGGCTGTAAAGTTTTATCATCAGGAAAAAGACATACTGATCAACTTGCATAAGCCACATCCGTCTAATATTTTAAAAGTTTATCTTATCAAACAAATACGAACAAAGTTATTGGAGGTTTGTAATGGCTAATACAATTGAATATAATGGTTATATTGGAAGTATTGAATACTCTCCGGAGGATAGATGCTTTTTTGGAAAATTGGAAATGATAGATGATTTGGTGACATTCGAAGCAATAACAGCAGAAGAACTTGAAAGAAATTTCCATAATGCAGTAGATGAATATATACACACCTGTAAAGAGCTGGGAAGAGAACCTCAAAAAACCTACAAGGGAGTATTTAATGTCAGAATCGATCCGCAGCTACACAAAAAAATATACCAGGAAGCGCTAAAGGCGGGATTATCGCTAAATGCCTTTGTGCAGCAAGCCTTGTCTAAAGAAGTGTTGAACTCTCACTGATGTAGAGAGAACCGAAAATAAAAGGGTCTGGTAACAGTGACGTATTACGAGCTACGTGTTACGGATTACGACACGGCTGTTTCATTCTAAAGCCTCCATCAACCTGCCAATATCACCGCCAATCATACGAATAGCTTGAGGAAAACTGATAAAATCCATCCTTTGTAAAACATTGATAGCTATATTTCTGATAATTGAAAAGTTGGCAGGAGCGTTACCCGAACGCACAAGAGAGGCATCTTCTTTAAATGTCACATCTTTGACATAGTGCAGAGAGTTTTCAATAGCCCAATGAGAACGAATACCTTTATTGTAAGATGAGGCGGGCAGCTGTGTACTGGATATATAGTAGGATATATCAATAGACGGCAATTCCTTTTTGAGTGTATAAGTTGTGCGTTCCACTTTGACAATCTCTTGTA
>JANTGR010000135.1 GCA_024762875.1 Sulfurospirillum sp. | reverse complement strand
GTTGATTTACCTGAACCAGTGGGACCTGTAACGAGTACCAAACCACGTTTTAAGTGACAAAGTTTTTTGATTGTTTCAGGAAGATTGAGTGCTTGCATTGTCGGTATTTCTACCGGAATGACTCTAAATACAGCGGATACCCCGTCTGTTTGAAAAAACATATTGCCACGAAAACGGTATTGTTCATTGAGTTTGAAAGTAAAATCAACACTTTTCTTCTCAACCAGTTCTGCAAACCGTCCTTTTAAAACCTCTTTTGCCAATAAAATGCCATCAGCATGGCTCAGGACTTCATCAGATAGTTTCACAACTTCACCATTGATGCGTCCACGGAAAGTGGCACCGCTTTTGATATGCAGATCACTGCCGCCGTGTTGAATCAGACCTGAGAGAAAAAACTTTAATTTTTTTGTCATTTTATAGTCGAGTTTATCCGCTTGAAATTGGGCTTCTTTTTTTAAGTCGATATCACTGATCTGACTTTGCGGCTGCACTGACGCAGCAGGCTCTTGTACCATGGGGCTAGGAACCGCTCTCTCTTCTTCTCTCATTTTCTCTTCTACAAGTTTGTCAATGTCTGCAACTGTCATATGCTATCCTTTTTCTAATTCTTTTAAAATCTCTTTAAATGCTACTTTGAAGGCATCCAGCCCTTCATCCATCAGCTCGGTATAAACTTGATTCATCTCGATACCCTGTTTCTGCAAGGCAAGAAAAAATGTTTTAATCTCTTCTTTGGAAGGTGCTTGTTTCACACCGGCTGTACTGTTTTTTAAAAATGCTTCGATGGTCTCAATGGGTGCGGTATTGATACAATTCTCATACAACAACTCTGTGATGTAATGATCTGCATCTAAATCATCCCCTTTGACACCGGTACTGGCAAAGAGTGTTCTCACACCCGGCAGAGCTCTATCCTGTATATCATGATAGATATCCGTTGCGTTGTATATACCTACTTTATTAATGGACAGTGATTTCTCACTTAATAGATTATTCATTTTACGATCAAAGCGGCTGACAAAGATACTGATCACAGCTTTGGGTGCTTTTTGACTGGTACCTTTTGCCTGAAAAGTCTTTAACCCCTTTTCAAATGCATCCAGGCAATCTTTTGCCTGATTGGGAGAAAATATCAACGTTGCATTGATATTGATACCTTCCCCAAAAAGTGTTTCCATCGCGATAAAACCAGCTTTTGTCGCTGGTACTTTTATCATGATATTCTCAGCCCCTATGGCAGTGTGCAATCTTTTTGCTTCCTCAATGGTCGCATCTGAGTCATCACAAAGAAGGGGATCTACCTCAATAGAGATAAAACCGTCATCCTCTTGTTCGTACAACTCTTTTAATATATCGGCAGCTGTTTTGATATCTTTAATTGCCAAAGCTTCATAGATCGCTTTGGGATTTTGCTCTTTTTGTGCCATAATGTCATCTTTATAGGCAGGAGAATTTAAAAATGCATTTTTAAATATAGCGGGATTGCTGGTGGCACCATTGACAATCTTTTTTTCTATCATGGCAGGAAATTCTTTCTCTAAAAAATCCCTCTCTATAAAATCACACCACAGTGAAAATCTGGCTTCTTCAATAAACATTACAACTCCTTTAATATCTGTGTTAAGTCTTTTGTCTCGATAATGATATTTGCCTCTTTTTTCAGGATGTCTTTAGCACAAAAGGCAACCCTTGTATCAGCATGGGCAAACATGGACCGGTCATTGGCACCATCGCCTACCACCATGGTGTCTGCCTGCGAGATACCCAGAAGGTTTTGCAGCCGTACGATCATATCCCCTTTTGAAAAATCAAACATCATATCGCCTCCTACCAGACCACTGAGGTGCCGCTTTCTAAAATGCAGCACATTGGCAAAATCGGCATCCAGTCCCAAAATATCTTTTGCATGTGCTGTAGCATTTCTAAAACCACCGGAAAAAACAACAACTTTATAACCTTTTTGTTTGAGTGCGGAAATAGTCTCTTTTGCTCCAGGCATAAAGGGTAGATTTTGACAAATCTGTTCTACTTTGCCAATCTCAAGTCCTTCTAGCAGGGAAACCCGTGTGGTCAAACTCTCAAAGAAATCCAACTCTCCTTTCATCGCTCTTTCAGTGATCGTAGCAACTTTTTCTTCCAGACCCAAAGGTGCGGCTAAAAAATCGATTGTTTCTCCATCCATGAGTGTGGAGTCAAAATCAAATACACACAATTTACCCATTTTTTATCCCTTTAAAATTTTTTGATATAATATCAAATATTTACTAGAGGTGTGCATAGATGTTCGAAGATTTTATAGAAAAGTTAAAAAATGATTCTTTTTTGACTTTGGAAACAACACCCAAACATTCTCCTGTTTTTACGCCGGTACTGGATAGGATAGAAGAGCTTGGGTTGGATAAAAAAGTAGATGGATTTTCGGTGACTGATTCTCCTTTGGCCAAGATGAAGTATAGTTCATTGTTTGCGACCTTGAAGCTGCAGGAACGTTTTCATAAGCCCACTTTGGCAACGATTTCGATGCGGGATCAAAATAAAATAGCACTGCAGTCGGGATTGCTTGGTGCCAATGATTTTGATGTCAGGATGATTTTGGCGTTGACGGGAGATGCGGCCTCTGCCAGTGACCAGCCAAATACAAAAGGTGTATTTGAGGGCAACAGTACCATGCTTTTGGATATGATTAAGTGTTTTAATGGCGGGATTGACTATGCTGGAAAAGCACTGGATGAAAAACCCAAAAAAATTTATGCTTTTGCTGTTGCCAACGCCTATGCAAAAAATCCGAAGAATTTGCAAAAAAAGATGAAGATGAAGTTGGAGCATGGTGCTGCGGCTATCATCACGCAGCCAGTTTACAGCCCGGATAATGCAGCGTTATTACTGGAATTGTTTGAATCAGCAAAGATAGAAGCAGGACGCAGGGATAACCCGCAGCTTGTTTTTGGATATTTTCCTATCACTAAACTGCGAACAGCCCAGTTTCTATCAGCACATGTGCCGGGAGTCAATGTCCCCAAGTCTCTCATGGATACATTGTATGACGCAAAAAAAATCTCAGATGAAGAGCAGGAAAAAGTAGGCTTTGAACTTGCAGTAGAATTATTTCATGCTGTGTACGCCCTGCATCCGAAGATGCATATTATGGCGGCAAACAACTTTGGTCTGGTACAGCGTATATTGGATGCGAAGCGCTGAGAAATTTAAAAGTCTCTTTTCAGCAGCTCTTCTACTTTTAAAATCGTTAAAATGGTTGTATCTCTTTTACCAATACCATAAATCATCCCTTTATCTTTTTTGAGAGTTTCAGGAGCAGGATCAATTTGCGAAGATTTGAGTCTGATTGCTTCTGTGAGTTTATCAATCACAAATCCTGCGATATTGTCACCATCTTTCATGACAATATAACGTGTTGTCTCATTGGGATTTTGCTGTTGCATGTGAAATTTTCTTCTTAGATCGATCAATGGGATCACATTGCCTCTTAAATTAAAAATTCCCAATACATAGTCTGGTGTCCTCGGAACTCTGGTATAGACAATCGGTTTGATAATCTCCTGAATATTCAAAATAGGTATAGCATACTCTTCTTCTCCTACGATAAAACCAACCAATTGAACTATTTCATCATTTTTATCTTCATCTGTAGGATGATTAATCTGCTCTTTTTGTTTTTCAAGGACTTTTGTTAATTGTGAACTCATACTGTTTCTCCTACGGGTAATTTGATATTTTTACTGACAGCACTTCTGATATACTCAGGGGAATAAGGCTTGGTAATATATTCAGTCATGCCCACTTCTACTCCCCGCAATCTATCAGACTTGGATGTTCTTGATGTCACAGCCAGTAATGGAAGATTTCTGTACCTGGAATATTTTCTTATCTCTGAAGCCAGGGTATATCCATCCATCTGTGGCATTTCGATATCTACTAACATGGCATCAAAAGATATTTCTCCTGATTTAAGAATATTGAGTGCTTCAAGCCCATTGGTAGCTTCTGTGATGGTGATTCCCAATGGTGCCAAAGATTTTTGCATGATGGTTCTATCTGTTTTACTGTCATCTACAATCATAACATTGTAGTCACTTGGTACGGATTTTTGTGTTGCAGCATTTTGTGATGCTTGTGCATGTAGATCTACTTTGATATCTTTTGCCAGTTCCATCATTGCTGCAACATCTGTGATCAGTGTTACCCCGCCATCGCCACGGATAGTCGCTCCGGCAATACCATCAATGCCTTTGAGATAATCACCCATGGATTTGATAACGATCTCTTCCTGACCAACCAGACCATCGACCATGATACCCAGCTTTTTCTCTGCCAATCCAATGACAACAACATAGGCATGCTCACTAGAGTCAAAAACTTCATCGACTCCAAACAGATCTGAGAGTTTGACCAAAGAGAGCACTTCATTTCTCAGTTTGAGTACATTTTTTCCTTCTATCGTATAGATTTCATCTGTAGAAACCCGTACAGTTTCAAGAACAGAAGAGAGAGGAATCGCAAAATATTCTTCCTGTGTTGAAACAAGCAGTGCCTGCATGATTGCCAGTGTGAGAGGAATTTTTAGTTTAAATGTAGATCCTTTTCCCAGTTGGCTGTCAATATCAATGATACCATTGAGTTTTTCTATATTTGTTTTAACAACATCCATACCCACACCACGGCCTGATACACCTGTCACTTTGGCTGCTGTGGAAAAACCGGGTCTAAATATCAGTCCATAGGCTTCTTTGTCACTCATATTGTCAACTTCCCGTTCGGTGATAATCTCTTTTTCCAATGCTTTCATTTTTAGAAAATCCGGATCCATCCCCGCACCGTCATCTTCGATTTCGATAACGATTTGATTACCTTCATTATACGCTTTGAGGTTGACTACCCCTTTCTGTGATTTTCCTGCCGCTGTTCTGGTGGCAGGGTCTTCAATACCGTGATCACAGGAATTTCGAATCATGTGTACCAAAGGATCTCCAATCTCTTCAACGATTGATTTATCAAGCTCCGTTTCTTCACCGTTCATCACAAGTTCGATATCTTTATTCAAATCACGGGAAAGATCACGGACAAGACGTGGGAATCTGTTAAAAACTTTCGATACCGGAAGCATCCTGGTCTTCATAACGGCGATTTGTAAATCTGTTGTAACAAG
>JANTGR010000134.1 GCA_024762875.1 Sulfurospirillum sp. | reverse complement strand
GTAAAGTTAACACTTTGGGTTTGAGCGCTGCATGGCCACTGAGATAGCCTACGCTGACTCCACGTAGTTTTTGTGTTTCCAGCAGTAAGCCTTTTGCAGCCAAAAGCAGCGCTGCACCATCCAGTTCCTGTTGAGACTTGGCTGTCTGATCTTTGAGTGTCTGATAGTTGTTATATACCAGAAAAGAAGTATAAACGACAGCAAAAAGCCCAATTAGGATAAATTTTGCTTTATATGAAATACTGTTTAAAAATGAAATGAGCGGGGAGAGAATCACTTTCACTGTAAAGTCCTTTTATAAAATTATTATGTCACTATATCGGTCTTTACAATAATTTTTTTACACTTTGGATTATTTTACATACGCTTGCAAACTCTCCTGATCAAACTTCATTTTCATCTGTAGATAAATTCCCCCCTCTGTATGATTATACCTGGCAAAATCACTATCATGATAACCCTCGACATTATATCCCAGTGCCAAAATAGTGTTTTTAAAGAGTGTAAATCCCAGATAGGCACCCCAGGCAGACTCTAACTGTCCACTTTCATAATCATGCAATATATTCGCATGCCCACCAAAAGAAAACTTTTTATGCAAATGCCAAATAGCCTCTAAACCTGCTGTGTCGATCACACTGTCCACTTTCTCTTCGGCCAGTGTATCCTGCACATACTTGATACCATAAGAAGTTGACAGTTCAAAATATCGGTTCATATGCATCGTGAGTAAAAAATAATCAATAAACTTTTTCACTTTATAACCCTCTTGCCGGCTTTGAATAAAATCCAGTCTGTTCAGCACCACCAAACTTCTTTTGGGACGATAAACCACAGAAAGCTTGGCATCAACTGCCTGAGATGTCAGTGCAGAGTGAAAACTTTTATGTGCCCGTACCCCACAGGCAAGTCCTACAGCTTCACTCATTTTATTGTAGATACCCATATCAAGATTGATTCTATTTTCTTTTGCCTTTTTATACTCTCCTTTGACATTGGCACTCCAGTCAGCTTTTTTATAGATGGCAGAAAGTGCATAAGCGGTAAAATCTTCTTCTTTGTTCTCACCCTTAATCGTCTGTTTTTTATCCAAAGATGCATTGAGGCTCAGATGCTTTGTGACTTTGAGATTTTGCTGAAAGCCCATGTGGTTAAACAGTCTCAACTGATCATCTGCCATCTCCTGTGAAAGAGCACTGTCCACAACAGCACCTTTCCACGGACGGCCCTTGATACCCATGCGACTTTGACGGAACTTTGAATGTGCTGCTTTTAAAATCTCATGATTGACAAATAACTCTGCATATTTATTGATGATATAAGAACTCTCTAAAAATGTCCTGTTTGGGAAATTGTCTGATACGCTGCCTGGTGCATATTCATTGGAGATGCCCACTTTTAGTTTATTGTGAAAAAATCTTTTGGAAATCGCACTCAAAATCTGCCCGTGAGCGTTGGAATTTTCACCTGTATAGCGGTATCCCAGGGATGCCATTAAATTATGATTGTCATAAGTTATCTTCACCTCTCCCACATCTCTTTTTGTATGCTCAATCAAGTTTTCATCACGATAGGCAGCAAACTTTACAGCTACCTGTTTCCAGTACTCAAACACACCTTCAACACCATACTTTTGTCTGTTGTTTTCACTTTGGTTTTGCTGCTTCAGCCCAAATCCTTCTGCCTGCTTTTTAAAGTATCCTTTGGCATCAAGATATCTGTCTTTATGTGTCACTTCAAATAAATAAGCATCTGCCGTTGTGCTGTTTTGATCACTGTTTTTCTGGCTTTGTGCATACTCTGCTTTGAGTGTAACTTTAGCATTGAGCTTCATCCTGGCGTCAAACCCATACAGTGAATCATCTTCACTTCCATGATCTTCGTGAATATAGCTGGCACCTATTTCAGCACGGTTGCTCGGTGATTTTACAGCCGCCCTACCACCAAAAGTAACTGTTTTTTTCTTACCCTGCGCCACTTCATAATCCACAACGATATAACGCGGATTGCCTGATGCATCTGCACTTAAAACAGGACTTTTGAAATAGAGTGTACCATTATTGTAGTCGATACTGTAATCAAGTATGGATGTCAGATTGTGTGATTCGACAATCACCTCACTGCGAAACCTGTCCCGCACCTCTATCTTTACCCGTTCTGATGAAAAAACGATATCTCGGTTGCTCAAATCATACAGACCACTGGTACCATCACCTTTGATCTCATCTTTGACAAAATAGTGATCTGTTTTGGTAGCAAAGGCATTGTACTCAAACTGTTTTCCCTTGTACTCGGATTTGATTCCGTTTATGCGTCTGGTATATTTTAAAAGTGTGGTATTATCGAGTCCGGTATCAAAGTCTCCAAACATCGTATAAAAAGTATCTTTTTCAAGTTTCAAATAGAGTTTTTTTGCACTGGCAGCTTCATGATTTTGCAACGTTCCATCACCATATACCGTATAGTAACTGTCAGGATCAAGTTCTTCAACCAGGCCCAAATCACTCTCTTTTCCACTATCATACGCCAAAGAAAGCAACACACCGGCTTTGACTTTTCCTTTGACAAACAGGGCAATTCGCCCATCATGTGTGTAGTGTTCTTTGTTGGTTTTTATCAGATTGTCTTTGAGTGTTTTATAACCTATGCTTCCTTTGGCAAAACCGGCTATAAACCACTTGCCTGCCTTGGGTTTTAACCATGCTTTGATATACTCATCATCATTTTGAAAAGGAAAGTGCAGCTTCACTTCCCCTGACTTGCTGGTGGCTCTGAGTTTGATATAGGCAATCCCGCCATCAGAAATCGTAAACTTGTCATCCAATGTTGTCATCGCAAGTGGATTTTTTGCCAACTCATCGATTCTATCCTGCGATATATACGGTTTTTCAATGCTGAATGTTCCAACCATTCCTTCCCTTAAAGGATATCCTGCAGCATCATACATCCGTACTGCCAGGACTGCTGAGTGTTGCCCGTCTGCTACCAGATAAGACTTATCCAACACCAGTTCCGCCCGTACAGGTGCCGTCGACAAATGCACTTTTCTAGTCAACACTTTTAGCAGTTTTTGATGGGAATCATAAATTTTTGCACGCAGCAGGTTATCACCTTTTTTCAAATCCAAACCGCGAAATTTTGAAATACGTCTTTTTTTTGCTTTATCTTTCACAAACCCGTCAAAAGAGAGCATATCCACCGCTTTGTTATTTAAAAAAAGCTCCAATCTCTCTTTTTCACCATGCAAGATTGCCACTTTGATAGAAGGCATTGGAGGGATATACCCTTTTGGCGGCCATAAAAAAGCCCTGTTTTCTTTTGATTTTGCTATATCCAAAGAAGTAAATTTTGGCATTTTGGGCGTCTGCTTTGCCTGAATCTTGAAAGCCAGTTTTTTTCTCTTTTGCTCTTTTTTTACCTGACGTTTTTTGACACAAAAATCTGCATTTTGAATAGCCGCATGACGTAAATCCACAAACTGTGAAAAAGCACTTCCACCATAACGAATATTTTGAACACAGGATACTACTGCCACATCTTCTGGCAGGCTCTGCTTGTCGATAGCAACGACATGTTCTCTAGAGGCAATGTTCTCAAAATGATACGCTCCCTTCCTATCCGTAAAAACAAATGTACCATTCTCCAAATAGAGACGAATTCCCTGCAATGAGACATTATCATCCGTTTTTATTTTCCCGACAATTGTATTGACAGCATGGGAAGCTTTTTTGATCTTTGTGCTCACACTTGCAGTTTCACTCAATGTACCATCATAGGAGACAAAAGTATCATTGGATACTTGCCTATGAGCCAAGATACCAACATAGACAATAAACTGTATCTCTTTTTCTTCTCCCACTTTTAATTCATCTAAATGAAAACCCACAGTAGAATGGGCCAGTGAAAGTGATTGATCTCTGATCGCTCTTTGATCAAGCAAAAAAGAACCCTCTTTATATATAATCCCTTTTGATAATTTATTGACCATTGTGAGATCATGGATATCTCTTTCTCCCGTATTGGAGAGATAGATACTGTACTGAATGTACTCTCCACTGCCTGCTTCTTTTTTGGAAGCACGGCTACTGAGCCATAAAGAACTTTTTTTCTCTATGGATTTTGTCTGCAGTGGAGCGATCTCTACGCCTGCTGTTGCAGTTACTAACGCAGCATCTGATAAAGATCTGCTTTTTGTACTATCATGATAAGAAGGTGACGCGGTGATTTGGGTACCTTTTTCTACATAGAGTTGACCATCACATTTTTCTGCTATATCTGTTGTTGTATTGATATAGCCTACAAAAGTCGCATCATCTACATCATCGGATAGATATTTTTTAACTTGGATCAACTCTTTATCACGGCTGGTTTCTATCCGGATACAGACACTCTTTTTCCCTTTAAAACGATCATCATGATAAAAAACAATAAGAGGTTCATTACGCTTGTAAATCAAACATTTTATCGCCGGTATCTGCTTGCTTATATCTATTTTTTTACCGTCTATAAGCAGCGGCGAAAGTGGATTGAAGTTTCCATTTAGAAAACCATTATCACTATAGTCAGTTTGTGACAGAGATAAAAATTCTTTGGATTTTAAATCATATTTGTAAAACAACAATGTAGGCAGTGAAGGTGAACTGATAGAAGCTTTTTTGAGTTTCACAGCGTTGGAAAGAATATGTTCTTCCATATTGTCAATACTAAAAGAGACTGTAGCTGCCGGAAAAATAATCGTATCTATTGATTTGGCATATAAAGAATTAACAAAAATCATCAAAAAGAGCCCAAAGACAAGGGCTCTTTTTGGAAAATGATGACAAGCTTTTTTCATTGGATTTTTCCCAAACTCAGCTTGTCTATTTAGACGATTTATTTAATCGTCGCTGTGATATAACCACATTTTGTCACACCACCGGCAACTGTATCAAAATCAACTTTCAACACACCCTGGGCATCTGGATCCTGTCCATTTGCTCCATTACCAGTTGTAATATCTGCAGCCGTACTACAATCGCAAACGCCTGTACCCGTATAAGTAGCAACCTGTGCACCATTAAATGACAAGACATCTTTATCCAGTGTATCTGTAACGATGGCACCTGTTGCATCCGCTCCACCTGTAGCATTGGCTACGATATAACAATATCTGACCGTTGCACCCGGAATTCTTTTTGGATTGGTTGTACCATTGACCAAATCACTGACAACGATAGAATCTTTTGTGACTGTCAC